>NZ_JBHFNP010000099.1:0-22946 GCF_041929235.1 Microseira sp. BLCC-F43 | reverse complement strand
CGCTCAAGCGCCTACTACGAACGGCTCAACGGCGCTCAAGCGCCTACTACGAACGGTCCAACGGCGCTCAAGCGCCTACTACGAACGGCTCAACGGCGCTCAAGCGCCTACTACGAACGGCTCAACGGCGCTCAAGCGCCTACTACGAACGGCTCAACGGCGCTCAAGCGCCTACTACGAACGCAAATGTATGGTATAATCCCTCTCGCTTCCGCCGACGGACTATTGCGGGTGCGTATTGCTTCCCATTGCCCAAGCAACACGGTTGCAAATAATCCTCGTTGAACTTACCCTAAAAAAGCAAAGTTAGCTCGAATGCAAGAGCGAACAACGCCAAGCAATTGCAACGCTCTCTAGGAGTCATAGCCTAATAAACCGACAAAAATAGCCAGTATGACTTCAATCAGATTCAAAATATTCAAAACTTAGGTGAATTTCACTCCAAAACAAAGCTTGGCTTGGTCTGTGTTGCGTGTGAGGGTCTAAGGTGACAAAATTTATCCCCGAACTCAATGATATTTCAACCCAGTTCAGCAACTCCAAAGCGGCTGAATCAGCAACAACGTCGGATACTAAATCCCAGTCAGCGAATGGGGTAACAACCTTGCTCCAACTGGAATCTGCCGTCAGAGAAACCGACGCAGCGCCTGATGATGCATCCACCGCAACGACAAAGCCAAAAAGCAAGCTGATGGCGGCGATGTCGCGGGTAATTCCCCAGCAGGTGCTGGATTCGCCTTTGCTGGATTTGAAAAACCCGATGTATCGCAGTCGGAAGTTTTGGATTTTGACCGGAATTGGGGTGAGTGTCAGCGGGGGAGCGCTCGCTGTCGGCGTTACGTGGTGGAATTTAGACCGCAGCTTACCGGATCCTTTAGAAGCTCTCACCTTCGTGCGCGATGGCACGCTGACGATTAAAGCCGAAGACGGCACAATTTTGCAACAGCGGGGCGAAGCAACGCGGGAAAAATACTCGCTCGAAGAAATGCCGCCCCATTTGGTACAAGCGTTCATTGCCTCGGAAGACCGCCGCTTCTACCAGCATAAGGGCGTAGACTATCAAGGCATCCTCCGCGCCGTTGTCTCTAACCTAACCGCGCGAGACGTGGTAGAAGGAGGCAGCACGATCACCCAACAGCTGGCAAGGATTGTTTTCCTGTCCCAAGAGCGCAGCGTCTGGCGCAAAATTCGGGAAATCATGCTGGCTCAAAAAATTGAGCAAAAATTGACCAAACAGCAGATACTCGAACGCTATCTGAATTTGGTTTATCTGGGAGAAGGCGCCTACGGAGTCGCAGATGCAGCTTGGGTGTACTTCAGCAAAGACCTCGACGAACTAACGCTGTCAGAAATGGCGACCCTGGTAGCAATGGCACCCGCCCCCGGTAAATTCTCGCCCCTGGTGGATGAAAAAGCCGCCGTAGCACGTCGCAATCTCGTGTTGCAGCGGATGCAAGAAGCTAAAATTATTACACCCCAACTGGCGCAAGCAACGATTGCAGAACCTCTGGAAATAGAGCCAGCACCCCCCAAACGACTGGCAACCGAAGCGCCTTATTTTACGTCATACGTAGAGCAAGAATTGCCGCGCTTGATCCCGCCAGAAGCTGTGGAAGCAGGCGGTTTAATTGTCGAAACAAGTTTAAACCGCGAATGGCAACAGCAAGCCGAAGAAGTAGTGGAAAAAGCCATCGATCGCTATGGTCGGAGTGAGCGATTTAAGCAAGCGGCGTTAGTCGCGCTCGATCCGCGCAACGGCGAAGTAAAGGCGATGGTGGGGGGGACGGACTTTGACGATACCCAATTTAATCGCGTCACCCAAGCGATGCGGCAACCCGGATCTACGTTTAAAGGGTTTGTTTATACGACTGCGATCGCAGCTGGGTTCTCCCCCTTCCGGGGTTACTTAGACGCCCCGTTTAAGGTGGATGGCTATACCCCTAAAAACTACAGCGAAACTCACAGCGGTTGGATTTCCATGCGCGACGCCCTAGTCAAATCTGTCAACACGGTCGCAGTCCGGGCGTTAATTGATGTCGGATTTGAACCCACGATCGAAACCGCCCACAAAATGGGGATTAAATCCGAACTCAAGCCGGTTTATTCATTAGCACTAGGAGGCGTAGAAGTCAACCTGCTAGAGTTAACCGGCGGCTACGGCACCCTGGCTGCCAAAGGGAAGCATACCGAAGTTCACGGCATTCGTCGCGTCCTCGACCAGCGCGGAGAAGTCCTCTACGAAGCGAAATACCAGCCCTACGAAGCCGTAGACGAAGAAACCGCAGCCATTATGACTTGGATGTTGCGGGGCGTCGTCAATTCGGGAACGGGAAGCGCCGCCAGTTTACCAGGCAGACAAGTTGCCGGAAAAACCGGCACCTCCGACGACGCTCGCGACCTCTGGTTCATTGGCTACATCCCCCAACTCGTGACCGGCGTTTGGCTGGGTAACGACGATAACACGCCGACTTGGGGCGCCAGCAGCACCGCTGCCCTCACCTGGCGCAACTTTATGGTCAAAGCAGTCGATGGGATGGAGGTGGAGAAATTCCCGCCGCGACCGGATAAGGTAGAAGGTCGTAAAGGGATTATTAAAGCCGAACCCGTCAGACCCGGACAGCTGTACACGATGCGCATCAAAAGAGCCTCGAATGATAATGATGACGACTCCAGAAGATCCCGTCGCTGGCGTGGTTCGGATAACGATTCTTCTCCATCCCAAGGGGTGAGACGCCGCTTTAGGGTGAGGTCAGAAAACCAAACTGCCAGCAATGACGATCAACCAACAGTAGTGCGGCGTCGCCGGCGGGTTTTTGTCGCCTCATCATCGGATAGCAGCTCGTCGGATAACTCCAGACAGTGGCGGCGGCGACGCTCATATACGGCTTCGTCATCCAATACCAGGGCATCGGAACAACCCAGAGTTAGTCGGCGACGCTCATATACGGCTTCGTCATCCAATACCAGGTCGTCTGATACCTCGAGCTACACCCGTCGTCGCTCTTCGTCGGGTGGGTCGCGCCGTAGTGGTTCTGGTGGGGAGTCAACTGCCAGCAGGCGATCGTTTAGAAGCTCGGCAAGGGTAGCTTCGAGGCGATCGCGCCCCGCAGCTGCCCGCTCTGCCGCACCTGCACCCGCAGCAAGTGCCCCAACGATCGATTTCAAGAGTCACCATTAAATTGGGTCATTGGTAATAGGTCATCGGTCATGGGTCATGATTCACCTATCACCCATGACCTATTACCAACGCAGCACCTAGCATCAAACTAGGGGAAGATGCATAATTTTAATAAGTCTTTATACTCTAGAGACAGCGATTGATTTAGGAGTTGATCACCCATGCTATTAATGGAAGCTGCTGCGAACGCGCCTCATTTTCCCGTCTATTTTACTGCGGTGTATGTCGTTGGTTTTATCGCAGCCGTGACTTTAGGCTCGGTAGCCTGGTATAATTCCAAGCGCCCCCCAGGTTGGGAAGACAAAGAACGTCCCAGCATCGTGCCTGAGATTAAAAAGGAAGAAACACCAGGTTTGGGCGAGCCTAAAAGCTAATCGGTAATGGGTAATAGGTAATAGGTAATTGCGAGTTTTTATAGACTGATAACCCATCCCCAATTACCAATTACCAATTACCAAACTTGCTAAACTTGACGGTTAACCCAGCGGTGGTAAAGCTTTTGAATCGCTTTAAGTACAGTCTGCTCAACTGGCTGGGGTGAGGAGTTAGCTTCTTCGAGTTGCTGTAACTTCATTAACAGTTTGGCTTCTTCGTTGGCAACGTTGCCATCGCTGTAAATTAAGCCACTAATGGCCTCGATCAGGTGCTGGCAATCTTCAGAACTTGGGCGCGAACCTAAATATTCTTCCACCCACCGATAGCACTCATCCGGTGACACTGACCGTAATTCATACAGCCAAGGTCGAATTTCCGGATCGTTGGTTAATCCCTTTTCTTTAGCCACCCGGTGGAGATATTCCCTTTCCTCCGGCTGAATTTTTCCATCAAGCCAAGCTGCACCAATCAGAATCTTAACGAGATTTTTAACATTTGAGTTAGATGCCATTGATTTTTTCCTAACTCTTCCCTAACAGCTTAAGCGATCAAAAACAAGAAAAATTGAGAATAAAAAAAGAATTAATTTTTTGTAACTTTCACTTACGCAAAGAAACCGGGTTTCTGGGATCTTCTTGCGTAAGACCTGTTTCAATTGCATCTCAGTAGCACCATAAAGAAACCATCCATTTGATGCCGATGAGGCCAAACTTTCAGCCACCCCTCTGGGGTCGTAAAGGATGCTAAGTTTGAATTTGGCATTGGCGATGCGATTTGCCAGTCAGGGTGGCGTTGTAGAAATGCTTGAATAATATTTTCATTTTCTAGGGGGTGCAGCGTGCAGGTAGAGTACGCTAAACTACCACCGGGTTTAACCCAAGTTGCCACTTGTTCTAAAAGTTCCCCCTGTAGGGTCGCCAGTTCTGTCACTGTTTCTTTAGTATGACGCCAGCGAGCATCGGCGCGGCGGTGTAAAGTTCCCAATCCCGAACAAGGGGCATCGAGTAAAACTCGGTCGGCGATGTTGGTAAACTGGGATTGATTGCGACTATCTCCGGTGCAAATTTGAATCGATTTTAAGCTGAGTCGGTGGGTATTTTCTTGCAGTTTTTTGAGTCGGGAGGGAGTGCGATCGCATCCCCACACTGTCCCATTATCCCCCATCAATTCCGCGATATGGGTTGTCTTACCTCCCGGTGCCGCACAAGCATCAATTATTACTTCCCCCGGTTGCGGAGCGAGTAAAAACCCCACCAATTGAGCGCTACTATCTTGAATTGTCCACCAACCTTGACTAAATCCAGGCAAATTCGCAATTGTACCGATAGTTCCAGTTAATCTTAATCCTTGGGGAAGATGGGGAATGCGACTAACAGAAATTCCCGCCGACTGCATCGCCGCTTCTACTTCCTCGATCGAGGTTCGCAAAATATTAACGCGCAAGTCAATTGTAGGGGAAGTATTCATCCATTCGCAGAGTTGTTCTGTTTCTGCATAACCTAATTGTTCGAGCCAAACTTGTACAATCCAATCGGGAAAACTGTGTAAAATTCCCAACCTTTCAACAAGGTTTTCTGGCAACTTAAGCGGGTCTTGTTTTGTGGGGTGGGCATCCTGCCCGCCTGGTTTAAGCAATAGACTTGTGGAGTGGGCATCCTGCCCGCCTGGTTTCAGCAATTGATTTGTGGAGTGGGCATCCTGCCCGCCCTCCACCAATGGCAGGCAAGATGCCTGCCCCACAAGAGATAGGCGAATATATTGCCGCAACAAACCATTAACAAAACCAGTCAATCCGGAAAAGTTATTTTCTTTAGCAAGTTCGACGGTAGAATTAACCGCAGCAGAGGGGGGAATTTGACTGAGATAGCGCAGTTGATATAAACCTAAATGTAAAATTGTGCGGAGATCGCCTGGTTGTTTGCTGGCAGGTTTTTTAGCCAATTGGTCGATTAGTGCATCTAGCGTCCGTTGTCTTCTAACGCTGCCATAAACTAATTCTGTTACCAATCCTCGGTCTAGATTGTTTAAATTGGCGTTTTGCAGTACTTTATCAAGGGCAACATCGGCAAATGCCCCCCGGTGAACTGACCGGAGGGCAATAAATGCTAATTGCCGAGGATTTTGCTTACTCATGATTTGAGCGATATGCCAAGGGCTAGCTACGCGAACGCATTTTTTGCTCTGCACCTCTGCTTGCAGGGGAGGGGTCTATTTATCCCCGCCCTGCTATCATCGCCTCTGGTTCCAGAAGCCATTTCGGCGGTTGTTTTAAATCCCAAACAATGCCGAATGCCGCTAGCACCAACAGCACATAGTAGGCGATATCAATTTCCCACCAAAAGAAACCTTGACGCGCCGAAAGCTGATAGCGGTGATGGTTATTGTGCCATCCTTCGCCCAGTGTAATTAGTGCCAACCACAAAGAATTTTTGCTCGACTCACCCGTGTCATAGCGCTGCGTACCGAATACGTGACACAGGGAATTGATCGCGAATGTAGTGTGATAAAGAATCGTCGTGCTGATAAAATATCCCCAAACTAAACCCATCCAGCCGTGAACTAAATAGCATCCAACGGCAAGGATAACTGTTGGGATAACGTTGTATCTTTCCAGCCACAGTAATTCTGGGTATTTTGTCAAGTCCTTGACTAATTTTGGGTTATAGTCATCGTAGTCAAACGCGACAATCCAGCCCACATGCGACCAGTAAAAGCCTTGTTTTTTGGCAGAATGAATATCTTCGTCTGTATCTGAATACTTGTGGTGATGCCGATGGTGCGATGCCCACCACAGCGGGCCTCGTTGCGCGGCTGATGCACCCAAGCATCCGAGTATAAATTGAAACCAGCGACTTGTTTCGTAGGAACGGTGGGAGAAGTAACGATGATAGCCGCCGGTAATACCAAATTTGCGGATCAGGAATAAAGCGACACACATCCAAATTGCCAAAGGATCTACACCTGTCCAAAATGCAGCAAGGCAAGCAAGGTGAACGCCAACAAACGGCAAGGCACCAAAATTAATGCTCCAGCTTTTATACATGCGAGTAGTCTTGAAACCGAGAACGATGGCTTTACGGCGATTTGATATAGCAACAACATCCTGGAATCGTCAAGATTTTGTTGCATATCTTAGAGGTCACCGATTTACCATCTTACAGTCCCTTGGTGTCCCTGTGTTAGGGTAAATGCACTTTCTCCGGGGAAAGTTTGCGTCCCCTCGCTCCTCCCTACCACTTCAAGTCTCTGAACTTATTTTGTTTTATAACTCTCCAGCGCTCTATTAACTAAATCTTTTCATTTTTATTTTTTAATTTAAAATACTTATAAATTGGCTGTTTATTCTACCATAGAAATACAGTTTTGGCGCAGATGAACGAAGAAAATCTCAGTTTTTGTTGAAACCAAACCTATCAATATCTATACTTTTACTCCGACCCCAACTGCCACAAAAAATCTTGAACGACATCTACCTTTTGGGAGTTTCCTTGGGTTGCAAAAATGCGAAGACGCGATAGAGGCTTTCTTCGGCTTCCCGTAGGGTAGGACAAGAAGGAAGAGGAAAAGAGATGGGATCAATGCTGGCGGGACTTATATTAACTAAATGGGTTATTCTACTACGGCTGTTGGCGACATAATCTGTTTAATATTTTTCAGCACGCCCATGATGTCATATAACTGATTGCGACGGGGTAGGAGCAAAGAGAAAATATTAGATAAATCGTATTGGGGATTATCCCCGGTTGACAATTTGATAAATTGAAATTCATCACCTTTGGTAATAAGTCCATAAACAGGTTGTTGTGGATTCGGGTTTTTTATCATGTAGGTGAGGGCTTGTGGTAAAGCAACAGAAAAAGATCTCGTAGATTTTGATTCAACAACTAATACCCAGAGTTGCTGTTGAATAATCAGGGAGTCAATCCGTCCCCGCAAGAGTTCGTCTCGGTCTTCAAGAATAATTTCGACTTCTGGTTCTGTGGTAACGTAGAAGGGTTCGTCATACAAACCAGCTAAGGTTAATAACGGGGAAATGAGTAATTGGTTAATTGTGCCTTCGGCTAGAGAACCCCGCTTGCGATGGCGATAAAATCTATTTTTAATTTGGTCTAAGGTTGCTATTTCCGCGTCGCTGAGTTGGGGTAAGTTGTCTATCCATTTTGTGAAGAATTGCTCGTCTTCAGTCGGGCGCAGATTAAACCTTTCTTCGAGGTCATCTAAGCTGAGGATGGTTTTAGAGATGGAGCGAGTTTGAACCATAATGGGAGGCGCAAAAGCAAGAATCTTTCTTTAGGATATCGTGCGTTCGCGCAAGCGTTGGGAGGCATATCGCTTGCGGGTGAAATACATAGCCCTAAGAGATTGAACCGCCAAGACGCAGAGGACGCCAAGGAAGAGGAGGAGAGATGCGAACGCGCTTACACTTTTCCCCACCTGCTGCGATCTGAAATTATTCTGTTAAACATTGGTTAAGTTACGTTCGCACTCACTGCTGTCGGAACTGCTTATAAGCTTCAATAATTGCCTGCATATTGGCTTTGGCATTAGCAGAAGTATTTACATCAGGGTGATAGTGTCTTGCCAATCGACGATAAGCAAGCTTCACTTCCTCAGCAGCAGTATTTTTATTCACTACCAAGACTTGCGACAATTCTCCAGATAACACTGGTTCAGGTGTGAATTCACTCATGGCAGATTGACGCCAAATTTTGATATTGCCGCCTTCACCACCACTCACCAATGTTTGCCCATCTGCACTGAAAGCAACAGGATATCGCCCAGAAAGTGTGTCGAGTAATTCGCCAGTGCTTAGGTTCCAAAGTTTGATTTCTTTCTGGCTACCACTAGCGATAATTTCTCGATTGGGGCTAATAGCAACCGAAAAAATCGCCACTCCCTGCCCGCTAAAAGTGCGGAGTAATTCACCTGCGTGCAGGTTCCACAATTTGATTGTGCCGTCTGTGCTTACACTCGCCAGAATCTGTCCATCTGGGCTAATAGCAATAGAAGTAATCCAGCCTGAATGCCCAGTTAGAATGCGGGTTTCTTTACCACTGATCAAATCCCAAAACCTAATAGTTTTATCGGCAATACCACTAACAACAATCTTACTATCAGGACTAATAGCAACAGACAAAACTGCTTCTGAATGTCCATTTAGGGTAAGTTTTAATTTTCCCGTGTCAGGCTCCCAAAGTCTGATAGTCTTATCAGCACTACCACTTACAATAGTTTTCCCATCAGGGCTGAAAGCAAGGGAATAGATAAAGCCGGAATGACTGTAGGGGTTGTTTAGATAAAATAATGTGCCTATTAGTTCTTTGTTAGGCAAATTCCAGCGGGTGATTTTTCGGTCAAAGTCACCACTCGCGATCGCTTGATTATCTGGGCTAATTGCCACCGCATAAACTTCTTGTGAAGAACCAACAAAAGTCCAAACTCGTTTGGATGTTTTCAGATTCCACAAAATAACTGTTTTGTCATCACTCGCACTAGCGATTGTTTCCCCATCCCGGCTGATAGCAAGAGAGTTGACCGATCCTGAATGACCTTTGAGAGTATTTATACAACACCAATTTTCATGATTTTTAGATGTTATTGATGCAGGAGTAGATTGGCTGTCTTGTTGTGATGAATTTGGGGCATTTACATGTTTGAAAGCTGGAGTAAAGGGTAGCGTTGGCGAGTTGGATGGGTAAAAATTGAAATAAGAACTGTTTTTTTTGCGAGTTTGAGCTTTGAGCGCTTTTAACTCATCCTCAATTTCAAGGGCAGCAAATTTTTGCATCCAAGCCTCGCCCGATAATTCTGCTTCTAACTCGATTAACGCTGAGGTATAGGCTTCCATCTGCAAGACTTTCTCTTCCATGCGTGAAAAAGCTTGTGCAGCCGTTTCCCCACTTCCAGTTTGATCGATCAGCTTAGCAATACCATAGGCGGCAAGTCCAACAACACCCCCAGCCGCAGCCATTGTACCCATGCCAATGCCAACCGCAGTGCCTCCAAAGCTTAATCCCATGCCGCCAATAACAGAAGAAACTCCGATGCCACCTACAGCACCAATTCCAATTGCACCAAAAGCCGCAGCATCTCCTTCTCCGATGGCGCAGAAAGCACCATAAGCTGCGGCGCCGACGACTCCTCCGGCTGCTGCGACTGGTGCCATACCAATGCCAACGCCGCCAAATCCGCCGACTAATCCCATGCCGCCGACTGCGGCAGAAACACCAGCACCAGCAGCAGTGCCACTGGCAATAAAGGCTGCACCTTCTCCTAAGTTTTCTGCCACTTTTTTTGCTCCCACTCTAAATTAATCAAAGATTAAATAACGCCAACATGCGAAGGATAGGAAGCAAGAGAAAAAAGGTGCGATTGCTCTCGGGTTGCGTCCTCCTTATTGCTCGTCTAATTATCCATCTTCAATTATTCTCTACGACTTTTCCAATAACCAGGCTCGCGGCTGCAATGCATCACAGCCAAAATCAAAATGTAATCCTGTTCAATTGTGTAGAGAATTCCATAGGGAAACTTGCGTGTCAGACATCGCCGAACATCTTCATCAAGTACGCGCCAACGAGTAGGGGATTCTCTAATTCGATAGACTGCATCTTCAACTGCATCGATAAACGCTTGCGCTAGTTCAGTACGACGATCTGCATAGTATTGAACGGCTTGAGAGTATTCGGCGATCGCTTCCGGGTGAAATACATATCTCATTGCTCAAGCAGTCGCCTCACTTGTGCTAAAGCTTCTTCCCCTGGAATAGGTGTAATAGTACCGTTTCGGACTTCATCTCGTCGTTTTTTTGCTTCGGTTACCCAAGCTGCTTGAATGGCTGGATCGGTGTCGAATTCCAGGCTTTCTATCAACTTTTCTGCCAGCAGCACCCTCAATGCACTCGGTAAAGACAGGGCTGCCTGTGTCAGTTGCTCAACGGATAGCATAGGTACGCTTGGGTTTCTAATTCTCAACTCTAGTGTACCTCGGCCTAAGAGATTGAACCGCAAAAGACGCAGAGGACGCAGAGGAAGAGAGGGAGAGATGCGATCGCTCCCAGATTCCCCATCTGCCAATCAATTAAATTATTCTATTTTTGAATATTGGCTGCTAAAGTTGATCCATCTGCCTACGAAGTTCTTCCAAATCCTTATCAACAGATGACCTAGTAGACGAGGAATTAGATGGCAAAACATTAGATTGATTGGAGGGCGGTAGTGTTACTTGATTCGGGAAAGCACCAGTCAACTGAGCTTTCATCGCCATCAATTCATCATCAACATCGCTACCCGATTCGTGTATGGAAACATAGATTTCGAGATCGTTGCCAGCTAATTCGCCTGGGAATTGGGCGCGGGCTTCCATCTGCAAAACCTTTTCTTCCAGGCGATCGAAGGCAGCCATAGCTGTGCTGGTTCCCATTCGTCCAACGGTTCTTTGAAGCTGCTCTTGAGCCTTTCTTGCAGCAATCTGCCCTTTGAATTTATCTTTCTTCAGTTTGGCTTCTGCAACTTTACTCTCTAAAGCTATGAGATTGCGCTTAAGGATATCGACATGAGCCGTTTCCAGGTCAATTTGGGGTTTCAGCTTATTAGCTCTGTCTGTATAAGTTTTCTTGCGGATCAGCGCCTCAATAGCCAGATTTTTATCTCCTTTTTGCAGAGCTATCTGAGCGCGTTGATGCCAGTTGTTTGCTTCGGTTTGGGCTATATCGTACTGTTGCTGAGTACGTTTTTGAGTCACTATAGCCTGTGCCGCTGCTTGACGGAATTGAACCAGGTTTTCCTGCATCTTGATAATAGATTTCTCTAGAACCTTTTCTGGGTCTTCAGCCTCACTAATCATGTCGTTGAGATTAGCTTTGGTGACCCTAATGATGCGATCAAATAAACTCATATTTTTGCCTTTCCTTTAAATGTGTTTGGGCAGTTAAAAATTGTAGGGTGCGTTACGCAAGCGTAACGCACCGTCTGGCTATTTCAAGCGACGCGCACCTTTTCCTCGGTTGCAATCGAAACACAGGGTTTGCAAGTTACTAGGGTCGTTACTTCCACCTTTTGAAAAAGGTAAGATATGGTCTACTTCTAGTTCAACTTTCGGCGCACCTCGACCACAAAAAACGCATTTGTAGCCGTCTCGGTGCAAAATTGTGACGCGAACTGATGCAGGAATGTGACGCGATCGCTTCTCTTTTTCCTGTTTGGGTTTAGGTTCGGATTTGGTAGCAGATTTTTTACTCTTTCGCTTTGCAGGTTGATCGGTTTTTTGACTATTCACCTGCGTAATCAAATCCCGAATTACACCCCGCACCAGTTTTTGTAATGGATTAGGAGGGTTTTTTGCCATTACTTACTGTTAAAAAGCTTGTTTAACCCGTAAGCAGCTAGCCCAACTACTGCACCAGCAGCAGCGACGGGAGCCATACCAATTGCCACCGCTGTACCGCCTACTGCTAAACCCATGCCACCAACTACTGCTGAAACTCCTGCACCGACGGCTGCTCCACCTGCGACTGCACCTAATGCTGTAGCGTCTCCCTCTTCTATTGCTTTTTTGGCTCCATAAGCGGCTGAACCTACAACTGCTCCAGCTGCAACAACAGGAGCCGCACCAATTGCTACGCCGCCAAATCCCCCTACTAATCCCATGCCACCGACTGTTGCAGCAACACCTGCACCTGCTGCGGTTCCTCCTGCAACTAATGTTGCACCTTCTGCTTTATCTTTGAATTCTTCGTTATTTTGCGTCATAGTTTTTTCGCCCAAGGTAGTCGAAATCATTTAAAATTTAATCTGAATAAAATTTGAATGCTTCGTAATAAATACTGAAAAATGACTGAATGTTCTTAAAGTTTTTGTAAAAACCAGCCTTGGGCTATCTTAAGTTTCTAGTTAATAAACCCCCATAATATCACTTTGTGCGCTTTCACCACAAATCCGAAGCCCTCAAACCCTCTAGCGATCGCAGATAGTGAATTTAAACATCATAAATCTTCAGGTGTTAAACCCGTGACTTTGGCAATTCGGGCTAGCATTCGCGACCCAATTTCTTCATTATCGTGAAAGGCAAACACCACATCAGGCCAGTCAGGGTGCGACAAGATCCGACGAGAACCAGAAATTCGTTTGACTTCCCACCCGATGCGTAACAAGGCGGCAAGGACGCGCTTTGCTTTTGTGCTAGGCAAAGGAAACGCTAACTAGCTCTGGGGTGACTTCCCCATGTTCAAGTTTATCTGCAAGAACTCGCAGCGCTAATGCTTGGACTTTGGCAACTGCTTGTTCCCGCGTTTCCCCATAAGCTAGCACTCCGGGCATCCCAAGCACTTCAGCCAAGAAGCGTCCATCTTCTTCTTGTTCAATCTCTATCGTGAAGTTCATAGCTGGTAATCTATTTTGAGAGAGGCTGTTTCTGGATAAAAGAACTAATTTAATGACTTCAGTTCATTCTACCAATCACAAAAAGGCGAAAGCCCTCAAACCCAAAAGCCGTCGCCCTGCTAAGGAACTTTGCAGCGAGTGCGGACTGTGCGATACATACTATATTCATTATGTCAAGGAAGCTTGTGCTTTCTTAAACCAACAAATTGCCGAACTGGAAGCACTAACCCACGGGCGCGATCGCAATCTCGATAACCCCGATGAATGGTATTTCGGCGTCAGTCAAGACATGATGGCGGCGCGGAAAATTCAACCGATCGAGGGCGCGCAGTGGACGGGTATTGTCAGTACGATTGCGATTGAAATGCTCAATCGCGGCATTGTGGAAGGCGTTGTCTGCGTCCAAAATACCAAGGAAGACCGCTTTCAACCTAAACCTGTCATCGCCCGCACTCCAGAGGAAATTCTAGCGGCGCGGGTGAATAAGCCAACTCTGTCGCCAAATCTTTCGGTTTTGGAACAAATCGAGCAATCTGGGATGAAGCGGTTGTTGGTGATTGGCGTGGGTTGTCAAATCCAGGCGCTGCGGGCGGTTGAAAAAGAATTGGGTTTGGAAAAGCTCTACGTTCTCGGTACGCCTTGTGTAGATAATGTTACTCGTGCGGGTCTGCAAAAATTCTTAGATACTACTAGCCGTTCTCCAGAAACGGTGGTGTATTACGAGTTTATGCAAGATTTTCAGGTTCACTTTAAACACGAAGACGGTTCGATTGAAAAAGTGCCGTTTTTTGGGCTGAATACTAAGGAATTGAAGGATGTTTTTGCTCCTTCTTGCATGAGTTGTTTTGATTATGTCAATTCTTTGGCAGATTTAGTGGTAGGCTACATGGGCGCGCCCTTTGGTTGGCAGTGGATTGTGGTCAGAAACGATCGCGGGCAAGAAATGCTGGATTTGGTGCAAGATCAGATCGAAACTCAGCCGGTGATGTCTGCGGGCGAGCGCAAAAATGCCGTGCAGCAAAGTATACCTGCCTACGACAAAGGCGTTACGCTCCCGATGTGGGCGGCTAAATTAATGGGCGTGGTGATCGAAAAAATTGGTCCTAAAGGTCTGGAATATGCCCGTTTTTCGATTGATTCTCACTTCACCCGCAACTATTTATATGTAAAGCGGAATCATCCAGAAAAATTAGATGCCCACGTGCCAGAATATGCTAAACGGATTGTCGGGCAGTATAAATTGCCGGAGCGGTAATTGGCGATCCCCCCAACCCCCCTTAAAAAGGGGGGCTTTTTAGGATGGAATGCGATCGCCCCTTTTTCTTTAAGCCTGCGTAGGCAGGCTTCGTTTGTGTAGCCGCGACTTTAGTCGTTTGGCAAAAAGCCGATTATTAGATGAGCCGCTCCAATTTGCTGCCACAATTGGAACAGAAATTCGATTCGGCTGGATTCTTATGACCGCATTTGTTGCAGAAAACATGAGTGCGAGTTTGACCAACCGCACCACCATCATTTTCTAGTATTTTTGCAGTTAAGTCAACAGTTTCGCTCGCTTTATGAGTATCTTGTTGTGAACTGGACTCTGAATAAAGTTTGTGTGCTTCGATCGTATCCTGAATAACTTTCAGTTCGCGCTTGTATTCGAGACTGTCGCTTCCTCCCTCTTTTTCTAACTCGACTTGTCGCTGATTTATATACTCGATCAATTGTTCGTACAATACCCGTTTTTGCTGGTTGGTTTCATTCTCGATCAGTTTTGCCGTCACCTGACGCTGAATCTCTTCTTTATCGGGACGACAAGCCAAAACTTGCAGTACTTGTACTGCTTCTTCCCAAGTAGAAGCAATATCGACATTCTCAGATCCGGTTACTGTTTTGCGGGTGTAGCGAATTACTTTTTCTTTTGTTTGACGATTTTCTTCTAGCCGCAGCACTTTTAAGGATCGTGCTTCCACAACTAGCTTAAAGATTTCTGGTTTTTCGGGAAACACATCCCAGAAAGGAGGTTCTTTTTGAATATGAACTGGAATCGGAGGATCTTTACTTTCACCTTTGAGTTGCGATCGCTTTGCTTGAATCGATTGTCCTTTCCAGTCTTGATAGGATTGCTGTAATTCTGGCATTACCTCAATACAACGCAGGGAAAAACCACCCATCTCTTGCACGAATACAATCCGGTGACGTTCTGGTTCTCCCAGAGGTGTAATAGCATCATTACTGCCAACACGTTCCCGCAGTATTGGTATCAGTTTCGTTGCGGCAATATCGCTACTATTTCGACCCCCGACGATGGCAACTTTGGCATTGAGTGCTGGGGTAAAACCAGCATCTTTTCGTTTCAGAGTTGCTTCAGAAAGTAAAATCAGCGGCTTTGATTGACTGTAAGCCATTCCGATCCGATTCCGGATTTCTGGTTCGTCATTGTTATATAGTTTGAACAAGCGATCGCACGCTGCCAAGTCCCGTTTTATGCGACTATTTCCCGGCGCATTTACGACCACCGCTTTAGTTTTTTCCCCAATAATATCTTTGAAGTCATTATCTTGCACATCAGCCAGATTCGGTAGGTCGAACAGTCGCATCACTTCGTCAGCAGTCCGATTGCGTTTCCACAGCGGACTTGCTTCCAACAAAACCTGCTGAGAAAGATTACTGCAAATCCCATCCATCCCCAATTCATAGCGGGTTTTACTACCTTCAGAAGCACCCGCTAATTGCTCGATTAGGTTTTGATATAAATCGTTTAGTTCTTCCCGATTATAAAGCTTGATGCCATTCACAATTAAAGCGTCAGCGCTATCTGCTTGTCGATCGGCTTTTTGCTGAAATTCATCGCGGATTTGCCGCAGTTTTTGATTTAAACGAGCTAAACGGCGATTCAATTCATTCAAATGTTCTTCCATTCTGGCAATTACTTCTAAACCCAAAGCTCTCGCTTTGCGCTGAATTGTCGCGATTACATTCCCCTCTAATCCGGTGAGGACTGATTCGCAACGCTTTTCCATATCAGCTTGTTTAGTTAGAGCAAATTTATCTTTAAATTGGGCAATGTCTTGCAATGATCCTTCGTATTGTCGCTGGCGATTAGTTTGATTGGGTTGCCATACTTTTTCCATTTCCCGGCGAAACTTTTCCGTTGCTGTGTAAAAACTCTGGCGCACTGCTGTCACGAATGCATCTGCAAATTTTGGCCCTCGATTGCGGTCTTCAATCATGCGATAAAACTCTTCTTCTAAAGATTTCCGACCTTGTTGAATGATGCGAGCGCGATTGTCGTACATCTTGATTAAAAAGTCACCGTGCAAGCGCGGATCTGGACTCAATTCGCGCAAGTGATTTTCCTTATATTCATTAACTTTGGGTTGGAGGTAGTCCAAAAATTGCAGAATCTTGCCGCGTTCAGCGCCAATTACATTCACTCCTTCTTGGGTGCATTTTAGTTTGTTATCGGTAGCAATTTCGTTGCGGATGCTGTTGACCCATGCGGAAATTTCTGCTATATAAGAACGGTCGCCAGCTGAGGATAAATCCGCTAAAAGTTCCGCTTCTGTTAACCGCATTCGTTTGAGGATATCTGTTTCTACCAGCTTTGACATATCGGGTGGTAGGGGGACCGATTCATTCAGCCACCAACTGATAAAATCAGCCGCGAGTCGTTGGGATATGGAGGTGCGAATTTGGGCAATCGGAATTTCGACGGTGGATAATCCAAAACTCATAAAATTCTTAGGATAACCTCGACCGGCAGAGTCGGATTGCGCCCAAGATCCTTTAATGTTGTCTCTAATTGAGCGTTTATAAGGGGCAAAATCAGAAGTCAGATCCAGGAAGATATTTTGGGCGATCGTTTCCCGAATCCGCTCCAGGTTAAATTCAGTTTCACCATTTTTTGTTCCGACTAAGTAAGTGAAGTCAAAGGGAGCGGATTTGCTGCGTATTTCATCGGTTAATTGACTGCTGAATTGAGCGTCATACTCGGTTCTGTGGTCGGAAAAATAGCTCAATTCCATCAGTGCGGCGTAACCATTGGCGAGGACGCGAGCGCCTATATTTATACTTGCAAAAGCGGTTGGCATTGGCACAATTGCCGTTACGGTTGAACTTCCCTGTCCCCGCAACCAATGGCGGATGCAGTAGCCAATATCTATCAGCATTCCGCTGCCAGTTCCACCTGATAAAGAACCCACTACGAACGCATTTAAAGATGTTGTATCTACTTTAATGCCATATTGATCGCGCATAAAATTTTCATGGCCTTTTACACTATCGCAAGTTTCGTTAAACTTTCTTTGAATTTTGTGATAATTACAGAAAAAGGCAAACCTTCCATAGGCGCGAATTTGTCCTGCCCCTACCTCAATTGCTCCAATATTTCGTTCTAATTCTGTGGGAAACCACCTGGAAATCCAAGGATAATTATCTATATCGGATATAATTTTTTTTACTTCGCTACCGCTGACACTTGCCCAAAATTTTTGAATGCCGAACCTGCCGCCCCAGGATTCGTGACTTTGTATTCTCGATCTGTATCTATTATCAAAAAGCTAATAATAGGAAAATTCCGCAAACTGCCGTAGGTTTCTTCTACTAATCGACGCACCCGCGATAGAACTTCATGTCCGGTTCCTCCCACGCCTACTAATACGGTAGGAACCATGCTTTTTTCATCGACTGTCATAACAATTTTCTCCTATTAGTAAAGGTAAAACTAAAGTTTTTTAACAATCTAAGCCAAAGGGTAAACCAAATAAGCGCCAAACAATTAACGGGGTCAAAACAGTCCAAAAAAAGGCGTTTCCCAACGCCAACTGACCAGAAAGATTAGGCGGCAGATTCATCAATGGTTGAAAAATCCATCGGTCTAGGGGGAGGGTGAGCATCCACATGAAGGCAATCCAGGCAGCACCGAGCCAGAATTTAATCCATTTTATGTTACTGTTAAAACTGGTAAAAAATCTGTCTGTAAATAACATATTCAGATTATTCTGTTGACCGGATATGTAAATGCCTTTGGTGCTAAATGCGGCTTGCTGAAGAGCAGGTGCTTCGGCTCCCACTACGACGGTATTAATTTTAACCTTCTGAGCTACTGCCCCGTCAACAACTGGTTGCGAAACCTCAGCCATTCCATCGGTGACTAAAAGTAATTCGCGACAGCGATTGCTGACGCTACTGAGTAATTCAGTCCCCTTTTGAATTGCTTTATTGATATCCGTACCTTGACCAATTTGGTCAGGCAGATTAGGATTTTGCCAAGCTTGGTTCAATTCGAATTCTAACTGCTGTTTGTCGGTTTTGAACGAACTGGTAAGGGGAATAACTTCTCCTGCAAAACCCAATATTTGAATTTGGTTAGGAGTTCTCAGCTGTTGGGAATTTTGCTCAAGATAAGAACGCACGGCAGCAATTTCTTCAGCCATGACTGTATTTGGGGCGTTGAAGGATTGCGGTTGGTAGGTGCTGCTGCTCAAATCTAGAGCGATCGCTACTGCAACGTTAGGTCTACCCAAGCCTAACACGCCAAATAACAGAGCTGCTACTAAAAAAGCCCCTAGAAACATCGCTGGAATCTGAAACAGGGGATACAACCACAAACCGCGACGAGGAAGTTTCACAAGGAATACCTGATATGTTTTACTTGCGAATAGGCACAAAACCCGCTTGCTCTACCAATCGTTGACCTTCATCACTTAGCATCATATTGGCATAGGCTACACCAGCTTGTTCAGCCAATTGGCGATCGCGTCTGATCGCCACAAAAAGTTGCCTGGTAATCGGGTAAGAACCATCAGCCAAAGCTGTTTTATTAACTGCATTTCCTACTAAGGGAGGCACAAAAGGCTGATTCGTATTTTTAGCAATTGGCAGAGGACGTATTGTACTCTGGATAATCTCGGACGCCGTAGCATAGCTAATTCCACCAGGCGTTCTGGCAACCCGCTGGATGCCTGTTGTGGTGTCTCTCACTTCCTGTACAGTTGAAGCGAAATTTTCGCCACCCAAAACTTCCGTGTGAAAGTATTCCGGCGTACCGCCATCAGCAATGGGACGGCTGATGGGAGTAATATCTAAATCGGGATCACCTACTTCTTTTCAGTTAGTAATTTTTCCTGTGAAAATATCTTTGATCTGAGCTACTGTCAACCCAGGAATAGACAATTGAGGATCGACATAAAAGGCAATGCCATCAATCGCAACTGCTACTTGTTCTAACTCAAAGCCCTTAGTTTTGGCCTCTTCAAACTCCTTGGTTTCTATAGGTCGGGAAGATTGGGAAATAGTTAGTTGACCATCCAAAAGCATTCTGATTCCAGTGCCAGATCCAGGCTTTCTACCGAAAGGCGGCTCAAGATAGCGTAACTGAAATCCTGGATGAGCAGATGCGATCGCTGCTACTATCTGGGGAGAACGAAGCGGTGCAAATGTTGTAGACCCTCCATAATTCACCACCACCGATGGCACGTTAGGCACCTCTGCTAAAGTGCGGTAGGTCGTGACAATCGCCGCAGGACTAACTAGCGGGGTAGTTTGAGAAGGAGTTGTTGGTTGAGTCGTTGGAGTTATGACATTTTGAGTTTGGGGCTGAGGTTTAGGCCAGATTAAATAAACTAAAGTCCCCAGTAAGGCAACGACCAAAGCAGCACCAACAGCAATAGCAGTAATATTTGGCTTACCCTCACCTTTGTTGGGAATTATTGCTTCTCTCGGTAAGCCGCAGATCGCGCAGTCCGGACCATAATTTTCGTAGGGTTCGTGGGAACCAGAGCAATTTGGGTAAGATTTCCCATCTCTCGGTTTACCATCACAAGTCCAAGGTTTGGAAGAACTCATATGTGGCTAATCTCCAGTCCCGAAAACGGAAAAAAGTTAAGAAAACAGATAGATAATTGGTAATTAATAGTTAACGTAAGTTGCTAGTACATCCAAGGAAGCTGGTAATGGGTAATGGGTAATCGGTAATTGCCACGATTCCACCACCAATGAATCCAATTACCAATTACCGAGCGTCATCAACCCGGTTTCAGAGTTAATTTCTCGCTGTCAAACCCACGAGTTTTCAGAGAAACCGGGTTGATTTGCCGCCAAAGCTTATAACTACCAACTTGAGTTACTTATAGAAAATCTATCACACTGGGAAGGGATCTGACTTGGCCGGTAAAGTTGGAAAAAAAGCGCGATCGCAACAGATTTTTCTGCCTAGTGTGCAGCCTTAAAACTGGCATGAAGCCCAACGCCGCCGACTCGATTCTGGGATAGGTTGGAATTGAGAACGCCTGTACCCAGGATTGGAGGAGGGCTGTTGATATGTTAGTGCATACTATACTTCGCTTCAAAAGCCGTGCTTGGCTAGTTTTGTTGACAGCTTTGAGCGCTACACCTGTTCTCGCCCAAACTGCTAATTTCGCTTCTTTAACACTTTCACAAGGCTTTTCACCTTCGGCTGGGGTTGCATCGGGTTATACTGGGGGGTCTTACTCGCTGGCTTCGATCGCAAATAGCGATCACAAAAACAATCGCTGCATCGGTTTCGCTTCCCCCACACCCGACCACATCATGGTTTTAGAGCGAGATTTTCCCAAACTAACCGTACAGGTCAATACCAGCGGTTCCGATACAACGTTGTTAATCAGAGGCCCCGGTAACGAAAATACCATCCGTTGCGGCGACGATACCGGCAGTAATAAAGATGCCAGCATCTCTGACACAAACTGGAAAGCTGGCAGATACAGCATCTGGGTGGGAACCTTTGAAGAAGGAGTCCGCCGCGACTACAGTCTTTCAGTGCGACAAGAGTAAAGGCGGGTAATAGCTAATGGCTAATGGCTAATGGCTAATGGCTAATGGCTAATGGCTAATGGCTAGCTTGCCAATCTTGTCTGGGCCTGCCAAACTTTCAGGAAAGTGACCGTGGGAAGTCCTAACCAATTACCAATTACCAATTACCAATTACCAGTGAAGACACTTAAAAAGCTAAAATCGGGAATGGCATGTTACGCAAAACTTGGTGACCGCTCGTGTTCACTTCCCTCATAGCTGATTTTCGCATAATCTTCGATCGCGACCCGGCTGCTCGCAATTGGCTGGAAGTATTGTTTTGCTACCCCGGTTTGCAAGCTTTGGTGTTGCATCGTTTTGCTCACTGGCTTTACGTACTGGGAATTCCCTTCATCCCTCGTTTCATTTCTCATATCGCTCGTTTTTTAACCGGGATTGAAATTCACCCCGGTGCCGCAATTGGTAAGGGTGTTTTTATCGACCACGGCATGGGCGTCGTGATTGGCGAAACAGCTATTGTAGGCGACTATACCCTAATTTACCAAGGCGTCACCCTCGGCGGGACGGGCAAGCAATCCGGCAAGCGCCACCCAACTGTAGGGGAAAATGTGGTAGTAGGAGCCGGTGCTAAAGTATTGGGAAATATTCTAATTGGCAATAATGTTCGGATTGGTGCTGGTTCGGTTGTACTGCGCGACGTACCTTCAGATTGCACGGTGGTAGGCGTTCCAGGGCGGATTGTTTATCGTTCTGGCGTGCGAGTGAATCCCCTAGAACACGGCAGTTTGCCAGACTCTGAAGCAGAAGTGATTCGCGCCTTGGTAGACCGAATTGAGATGTTGGAACAACAAATGCAAGAAATCCAGCAACCTCAACCAGCAGCGGTGCTTCAGCCTGTTTTGGTAGGTAAGCAAGAAGTCTCTATGGATGAAAGCGATTATCCTACAGAGATGCAAAGCGACGATCCCATCTCCCCCAGATGTCGCCTCCAAGATAAAGCCATTCAGCAATTCCTAGACGGCGCAGGCATTTAAAATTGGTTAATTGCTAATTGCTAATAGGTCATTGGAAAAAACCAATTAGCAATTAGCAATTAGCAATTACGGATTAATCTCTTGCTTCAACCAAACACCAGCACTATCTAGCTGATAAAGCCATCGATTTTGCGGTTCGCCCCGCAATTCTAAATGGTCTACCTGAACTGGATCTAATAATAATAGACAAAAATTTAGTAACGGTTCGCTTGGATTGGGTGGGGTTGGCTCAAAAGCCTCTGAATTAGCTCTAGTTTGCCCTGGATGAGGCCAGCCAAATTGAAGTCTCGCGGCGTCAGAAAGTTCTTGCCAAGCGGATTGGCGGGCTTTCTGGAGGGCAATATCGAGATAATTGCTGCACACTAGGATTAGCTGACCTGCGAGGCGAAATTGCTCCCGCGTTTTGGGAAAGTACCAGCAAGCCTCACCCCAAGATTGATCTTCGATTTGGTCGGCTTTTTGGCTGCGGGAATCGGTGACAAATTTTAGCTGATTCGTATCGTCTAGAAAGCCCCGGAAAACAATTGTACGGTTCGCAGGGCGTCCATCTGCCCTCACGGTAGCCAGTTGCAGGTAACGGGCGTACACAAGGCTGCGGTTAAGATGGAGGGCGCGAGATAAAGGCGATCGCCAAGAAGCTAAAGTCATTGTCAAAGGGCGGGTGAGCACCTGGAGCAGGTGGGCAGGGGAACAATTAGCCATTAGCTACAAATAGAGCAAATTTCATACTTTTTCAAGCTTTGACGCTAGATATGCGATCGCTTACACTACTAAATCTGTGTCTGTCGCAAAACGATAAGGCTTGGTGATATGGTTCGAGAGCTAGAGCGCTTGCAAAATACTAACCCATTTCCGGAAACTGCCCCAGTGGCGAATCCGGTGTTTTTTAGAACGTACAGCCGTCGGACGGCAAATGGTCGGGAGAGTTGGGAGCAGGTGTGCGTCCGCGCCCTACGCGGACTGGTACGCCTGGGCAAGCTCACACCCCAAGAAGCTGACATTATAGACCAGATGCAGCGTCAAATTAAATCTTTGCCTTCCGGTCGCTGGCTGTGGGTGGGGGGTGTGTGATTCGTTGAGTCGAAACTGGCTCTAGGAAAGGCATTCAGCCATTCTACAGCCTTGGGATGACTCTCCTGGTTCTTAAAAATCCGTTACAAAACCAAACCGGATAACCGAATAGGTAATTTGCGGATAGCCGAACCT
>NZ_JBHFNP010000098.1:0-14416 GCF_041929235.1 Microseira sp. BLCC-F43 | reverse complement strand
ATCGAACTCATGCCGATTTTAATGCTGCTTTAAACATTCGCGACGACTATATTCTCTCTTCTACCCAACAAGGGACTCAAGAGCAGGCATCGGTCAATGTGCCTTATGTTTGGGCCGATTCTATCGGTTAGTTACAAGCCCTATCCCCTTGTGGGTGGGGCGGTTGACAGCTTCCTGCCCGTTCCATCGCTCTCTGCAAGGGTTTATCCCCCGCATCCTTAGCAACTTTTTCCCAATTTACCTGCTCTAGCACCGCATCCAACACGTCCGATATATTGCAACGCTGCTCGTAGGCGATGCGCCTTAAGATATCGTGGTGTTTTGGCTCTGAGAACTCCCCGATTTGGAAAATCGGGGGTTCTTCAATCCACTGGGTAACGCAATAGCCCAATGCTTTCGACTCCCCAACTTCATGAAGAAATCAAGGCAGAGTTGCTCCAAGGAAAACTGACAATTCCTGCTTTCGGCAACGCTTAATTGCTCGCAACTTAATACTCATCATGCCTGCCTGATCGCTGTTTCCAGCCTCCCCCAATCGTTTAAGACTGAGGACATAATGAGATGGTCGTCAGTGACGCTTCTTGCCAAAAACGCACTTAATACATCGCGCTTAACTTCCACGCCGCACTCGCACTTATGAATGCGTTGAGACAGCGATTTCTTCTCAACCTTTCCACAAATACAAGTTTGCGAAAGTTTAGTGTTTTGACAAGAAAACTTATCCACCCGTCCGCCAGCACTTTCAGCCTTGCGGACTAGGAGGGATTGAAACTCGCCTGGGGCTTTATAACCAATTTGTTCGCCCCATTTTTTCTGCCACGCTTTGACGGAAATTCTTTCCATTTTGAAGTGGTTTCCTTGGCGCAGCAAGACATTAACTAAGTGACCGTGCAGAGATTTACGGTGTTCTCTCTGACTCCGTTGAATCTCTGCTTTTCTGTGCTGAGTTTTTAGGTAACGCTTGCTGCGATTCCACTTTTTGGAACCCTTTTTAACCCTCCCTTTCTTGGTAACAGTTTTCTGTCCCCTACTAGATCTAAAATCCGCAGCGTAATTCTGGGGATTGTTGGCGCGCAACTGCCGCGCATTCTTCCTCTGCAATCTTTTGATTAGGCGATCTTTCTTATCGACTTCTACACAGAATTCTTTAATAAATGCACCAGCATCAGATACAACCCCAACCCCAGAGACATTCAGGTCAATTCCAACAATACCTTCTCCGATTAAATTTTTGGGTTTGGTGTATGGCAGCCCTTCGCACACCAGTTGCAGATACCAGCCTTGCTTGCTTTTGACTGTCTTCCGAATCATCCGACAAAACTTAATTGGAGAATTTAAAGCATGGAGAATTACTGGATCGTTCTGGTTAATTAGGACGCCTTTCAAGCCCCAAACAAGGCATTCATCTTTAAACCTGCCCTGTTTATTGGTTTTTCCTTCAATGGAGCGATAGCGGCTTTTACCCTTAAACCTAACTTTCTTGGCATTGCCGAACAGCATTTGCTCTGAAGCTTTGAAGGCGCGAGTGGCAATGGTTTGAATCGCCTGCGCGTCAAGTTTATGGGCAATCCATTTTGAGGCTTTGGCTGTCTTGGTGGCAAAGGCGTGCAAGTCGTATTCGGAGTAACGGTACGCGACTTTAGCTGCCTTAAATCGTTCTAAACGCAGCTTTTTGTCCTTTTTTGGCCTAGCCTTGGCTTCGGCATCAGCATTGCTGTTGCGTACCAGATCCAACCGTTTTTTCGCTTCGGTTAAACAGGCGTTGTACAAGTTTTGACCAGCGTTAAAACGAGCTTTCAGTTCGAGTTCGTCAGATTTGGAAGTCTTCAGTGGTATTGTGGCAACAAATGATGGCGTCTTTGTGCGAGACAAGAGCTATTCCTGTTTAAGGTGGCTATCATTATACAATAAGATCGTACTGCATTTTCTGTTGATATGGAACAACGAGATAGACAGTATCACCGCGACAAGCATTCAGTTGGAATGGCTAGCGTTCACTTGGTCTGGATACCCAAAAGAAGAAAGCCTGTCCTCGTGGGTGAGGTCAGGCTTAGGCGCTTGTCAGATTATTACGGATGTGGCAGTGGAAAGGGGTTGGATAATTCGAGCGATGGAGATTGCTCCAGACCACTACAAGTTGCTTGTGGAGTACGATCCTAAAACTCCGATTAATTCGGTTGTAAAAGCTTTTAAGGGGCGTTCATCCAGGTTGTTAAGGAAAGAGTTTCCTCATTTACTTAAGCTGTCTACTATGCAGGACGCATTCTTATTTTTATGACACGACGGGTCAGGTCACAACTGCTAAAATTATTGACTATATCAACGACCCTCACCATTCTTGACTGCGGTTAAAACCGCTCGCGTCGCTTTTCCACCCCCCAATGAATTGGGGGGCTATCAAGCTCCCGTGTTTTTCTCGTATACCTTAGCTAAGTAGCTGTATTGAGAATTGGCTAATTAGCTAATTTAATCATTAGCAGAGCGGTTGACCGATGTCTGACCATGTACCGACAGCTAGATTTGTTTGAACTTCCCTACGGAGCGCCTGCGGTTGAACCGCCGAGCGCTCCCGCTACGACTGTGATTGAGCTATTTGCAGGAGCTGGTGGGTTAGCGCTGGGATTAGAAACAGCCGGATTAGGAGCTAAAGCGCTAATTGAAATTGACAAAGATGCTGTGGCAACGCTGCGACATAATCGTCTTGAGTGGAATGTGATTCATGGCGATGTATCCAAAGTTTCTTTTGAAGGCATGAGTGCGGATATTGTAACAGGTGGATTTCCTTGTTTTGTCTCAGGAACTCACGTACTAACTGATTCTGGGTACAAAGAAATTGAATCAGTAGATTTTGAGGATTTGCTGTTTACCCATACTGGTACATTTAGACCCATAGTCAATATTCAAAGAAAGAACTTCTCAGGAAATCTCTACCGCTTAAAAGTAATTTATCTTGGAGAAGAGATTACCTGCACGCCAGAACATCCATTTTTTGCAATAGAGAGAAAAAGAGTCTGGAATAACTCTGTCAGAAGATATGAGTTTATATTGTCCAATCCTGCATGGGTGAATACAGATCAATTAACACAACACCATTATGTAGGAATTAAAGTCAACGAAGAATCTGTTTTACCTTGCTTCAGCTTTTTGCTCAAGCAGAATTCTGACACTGCTATTGAAGTGTCTCCTGATTTTGGCGACAAAAACGTATGGTTCTTAATGGGATACTTTTTAGGTGATGGTTGGATTGAGGATACGCTTAAGCCTGATGGTAGACCTACTTATAAAATTAGATTTGCAGTTGCAGACAAAAACAGAGAAGTTGTTCTTGGGAAACTTCAAGCTGTTTTACCGCTAACGTCTAAACAGTGCAGAACGGGAACTAGTGAAAAGTTTGGTTGTTCTAGTGCTATGTGGTATCACCTACTAAAGTCCTTTGGTAAGTATGCACAGGGCAAAAAGATTCCAGAGTGGGTACAAAATGCTCCTAAGGAATATATTGAGGAATTTTTAGATGGGTTTATAGCAGCTGACGGATGCACAAATTCAATTACATCTGTTTCTTATAACGTCATAGCTGGACTTCAGCGGTTGTTTTTGAAGTTGGGCAAAAGTCCGCATATCATTATTTCTCATCAGCCTGGAGAAAAAATTATAGAGGGAAGGCTTGTCAAAACAAAGAAAACATATATGCTTAGAGGCTTTAACTCTGGTAATCATGCGGTAATTTTTAAAGATGGATATGCCTGGTTTAAGATTAAACGAGTAAATTTATTACCTGTGGAAAATCAAGAGGTTTTCAACTTTGAAGTAGCTGATGATAACTCCTATTGTGTACAACAAGTTGTAGTTCACAATTGCCAATCCTTCAGCTATGCAGGCAAAGGTTTAGGGTTTGAAGACACTCGCGGCACTTTATTTTATGAATTTGCCCGCTGCATTAAAGAAGTACAGCCTAAACTATTTTTAGCTGAAAATGTCAAAGGATTAATCAGCCATGAAAAAGGCAAAACACTTAAAACAGTTTTATCAGTTCTAGAATCTCTTGGTTATAACATTCAATATCGTTTACTAAATGCAGTGAATTATGACGTTCCACAAAAGCGAGAAAGAGTAATTATTGTTGGAACTCGTCCGGGTATTCGGTTTCAGTATCCTGCACCCTCACCCAAGATACTTACTTTAAGAGATGCACTAAAAGATGTTCCGCCTTCTGAGGGAATGAAATATAGCCCAAAAAGATTGGCTGTTTTAGCGCTAGTTCCCCCTGGTGGATGTTGGCGAGATTTACCTGAAGAAATTCAGAAAAGCTACATGATGAAAAGCTACTATCTCACAGGTGGACGTACTGGTATGGCGCGTCGAATTTCTTGGGATGAACCCAGTCTAACTCTGACGACTTCACCTTCACAAAAACAGACAGAGCGCTGTCACCCAGACGAGACTAGACCTTTTACTGTCAGAGAGTATGCCAGAATTCAAACATTTCCTGATGATTGGGAATTTATAGGCGGAATGGGTTCTAAGTATAAGCAAATTGGGAATGCGGTTCCTGTGAGTTTTGCATATCACTTAGGACGGGCAATAGTTAATGCTTTATTATCTACCTAAATCTAAGCTATTAATTCAATAAGCTCTATCGAACAAAGTTCTAAACCTTTCCTTTTCTGCTTGCGTCAATTGATTCACTCCTGCAACCTTACTAATCGCGTCCGGTAAAATGTCGAACAGCATACTCAAGGATCCTGGAACACCACTAGCCAGATCGTAAAAATCTTGACCTTTAATAATTAATATTTTATGGTTGGGATATCGTCTCTTTTTAGTCTTATTATCTATAGGAGTAAATGGTCGATTATAAATTAAATTGTTTCTATCTTTTTTGGTAATTATTTCTACATAGTAGGCTGTAAAGTCTTGATACGTTGGCGTTTGCAGTGCATATAATAAATTCTCATAAATAGAAATTCTTTCACTTCCTTTAACAGTGTTATACTTGTTTTTTAGCTCCGCGATAATTTTTAGGGCAGGATTACAAACATCTATTAGTTGACCCCTGCCAAGATTTTGCCAGCCAGGTATACTACCTATAATTTTTTGATGAAATTCCCCGATGGCATTTTGAACAGTTTTTTGCTGTTGTCTAACTGTTTATTTGAGAAGCCAATCATCGAGACTGATGCCATTAACCACACCATCAAATATAGCTGAAAAAGGAGCTATAACATTTTTATATAAACTGTCGGCTGGTCTTGCTTGAACTTGAAAAATACAATTAACAACAGTTTGAACGGCACTTTCTAGGTCATTATCGGAAATGTAAGGCAAATAACTCATAAAATTTTAGACTTGAGATAGTAATGCGATCGTAAAAATTGTATCATGGTGCAGTAAGAAAGATAATTCCCTTGGATTTGTCTAGGGTGAGCGATATGCCTCCCTTCCGCTTCGCGAACGCATCCCCAAACGAATTGCTTTCAGACTTGGGATAGAAAAAATCCCTATCCTCTCTTGCTAGGGTAAGGGTTGAGTTATCGCTACCCTTATGAAACTAGACCATCGTCGTAAAGAAATACTGCGCGGTATCTTTGCGGTGTGTACCATCATCGTGGGCATCACGCACTTTATCAGACCCGAACAATACGCTAGAATTGTGCCACCCCAATTGCCTAACCCGGTTGCGTTGGTTTATATTAGCGGCTTTTTTGAGATTTTAGGCGGGATTGGGTTAATGATTCCCTTTGTCAGCGTCGCAGCGGCGTGGGGATTGATTGCTTTATTTATCGCCGTGTTTCCAGCTAATATCAACATGGCAGTCAATAATATTCCGATTGAAGGAATTCCCCACAATCAAGTATTGTACTGGGTTAGACTTCCATTTCAAGCGGTTTTAATTGCTTGGGCATATTGGTATACTAGAAAACCACAGGAACAACCAGGTGCAGAAATAATTGAAAAAACCGCAGGATCGCTGATTAATGAAACTGCTGCAACTTTGAGCGATCGCTAGCAGAAACCCGGTTTCTTTAACAAACCCGGTTTCTTGCTGCTTACTCTGGTGAGTAAGCCACGATTTTTCCGAGAAACTCTCAGAGAAACCCGGTTTCTTGCTGCTTACTCTGGGGACAAAGCCACGATTTTTCCGAGAAACCCGGTTTGTTTAAGAAACCGGGTTTCTCACTGATGTAAAATAAACATCATCACAGTATAAATCCTTTAAAAATGCGAGAACTTTACCCACCTAGAGAACCTTATAACTCAGGATATCTAAAAGTTTCTGACCTTCATACTATTCATTTTGAAGAGTCTGGTAACCCCCAGGGAAAACCCATTGTATTATTGCACGGGGGGCCAGGGGGTGGATGTCCGCCGTTTTATCGACAATATTTTGACCCGGAAAAATGGCGGTTGATAATGTTTGACCAACGCGGTTGCGGTCAAAGTAAACCCCATGCGGAATTGCAAGAAAATACAACTTGGGATTTAGTTAATGACATTGAGAAGCTGCGAGAACATTTAAATATTCAGCAATGGGTTGTTTTTGGTGGTAGTTGGGGAAGTACTTTATCCTTAGCTTACAGTCAAACTCATCCAGACCGTTGCCAGGGTTTAATTTTGCGCGGCATTTTTATGTTGAGACAAAAAGAAATACGCTGGTTTTATCAAGAAGGAGCGAGTTATATTTTCCCGGATGCTTGGGAGGAATATGTTAAACCCATTCCAATAAATGAAAGGGATGATATGCTGAACGCTTATTATAAAAGGTTGACTAACCCTGATGCTCAAATTAGATTAGAAGCGGCACGTGCTTGGTCAATTTGGGAGGCGAGTACGAGTAGATTATTTCCAGATTTAGATTTAAAGCAAAGGTTTGGGGTTGATGTATTCGCCGAAGCATTTGCCAGAATTGAGTGCCATTACTTTATCAATAAGGGATTTCTTGAACCGGAAGAGCAACTGCTTTTAAATGTTAATCGCATTCGCCATATTCCGGCGGTTATCGTTCAGGGACGTTACGATGTTGTTTGTCCGATGATATCAGCTTGGGAACTGCATCGTGCTTGGTCTGAAGCTGAATTTATTGTAGTTCCCGATGCCGGACATTCGATGAGCGAACCGGGAATTCGCAGTGCATTAATTGAGGCGACGGATAAGTTTGCAGGTTTTTAGTAAGCCAAATTGCTAATTGCTAATTGCTCATTGCTAATTGCTAATTGCTCATGGGAATATTTTGTGGATCTACCATTAGCCATTAGCTATTAGCCATTACCTATTAGCCATTAGCCATTAGCTATTAGCCATTAGCTTTTTTATCGCTGCGATCGCAACTTGTATCCCCCGTTGTTTTTGCGGATCGGCGCCTTGGGTATATTCTGGAGAAAATGGCACTACAACATCGGGTGTGACGCCAACTCCTTCTAGCCTTTGGTTTCCGTCAACATAAACATCGGCGACTGCTACGTAAAGCAAGCTATTATCTGACATCAAAAACGGAAAACCTGCAACGACTGCACCTGCTGTTTTAGTCCCGACAACCGGGCCGATATCATATTGTTGAAAGCCATAAGCTAAAATTTCTTTAGCGCTGCGACTGCCTTCATTTACTATCATTACTACGGGTTTATTCCAATGTGCGATGTCTGTCCCTCGCCTGCCGTCGCGGCGAATATTTGTCACGCTTGGCCCTCTTGCTGTATAGATATTTAAGGCACCCAGTGGCGCGCCTCCCCATCCATCTCTGAGGTCTAAAACTAACCCGTCGGCTTCTCTTAAACGACCGTAAAATAAATCTGATTCTAATTGTTCTTGATATTGGTCGCCAGCATAAGACCAGATGTGAACGTAGCCAATTTTTTTCCCATCCCGTTGTATTATTTGGGTGCTAGCTTGCATCGCATCGAGAAACATCGTAGTTGCATCCAGCATTTTTGGCGTGACGGTAATTTCTTGCTGATTGTTGAGCGATCGCTCAATTTTCATCTTGACATTTTGACCAGCTTTACCCTCAAAAGATTGAACTGGTTTAAATGGACGACCTTCTACACTAATTATTCTATCTCCCACTAGCAGTCCTGCATTAGCTGCGGGAGAACCATCTAAAACACCACTAACAAATGTCTTGCCATTGATATCTTTAGTAAATATACCAATGCCGCTGTATTCAATCTTACCTTGCGGGAATATCTTTTTTAGCTGCTGTTGTAAGTCGGGAATTCTTGGTGCAAATATGCCTAAAACTTGATAGTAAGCTGGATCTTCTGGCGTGTAGAAGCGGGTATGAGAGGTTTTTAATTCGGCAAGCATTTGATTGATAATATTAGCCGCTTCTTCCTGGGAATGCGCTTTTGTGACTTGCGATTCGTATTTTTGTTTCAGCGCTTTCCAATCAACGCCATTAAACTTGGAATCGTAAAAGTTATCGTTGACAGTTTGCCAAACTTCACCAAAAATTTTAGCTGGCGGTTCTCCTCTAGTGGGAAGTTCTGGTAAAAACAATCCCCATAGCAAGAGAATACCAACTCCGAGCAAAGTTATGAGTAGTTTAAATCTTTTCATCGGGTAGGGATAGAGCAACAACTACTTCAGGACTTACGCGCAAGTTCCCGGTTTCTCCGAAAAATTGTTGCTTTGGAAGAGATCGACGGTCTCACCTTTGTTTCTTTTCTCGTCATTTGCCGCATTCGTAGGTTAGCATTTTCCCCACCCCGATGAAATCGTCCGACTGGTTGAAAATTTTCAGGACTTACGCACGACTATCTTATCACCAAAGTTTCTTGCTGCGTTCGCGCCAGCTAGGGTATGCATATCTCTAGTTCTCTTGCGACGATTTTTCAGAGAAACTTTGGTATTTGCGTAAGTCCTGAATTTTGTCAAAAATCAACGCTTGCCGAACAACCTTGAGGCAACACTAATGACACCCAAGGCTAGTAAACTCAAAACTGAGCCTGGTTCTGGGATTGACTTACTAGCAGACTTATCGAAGGATCTTGCCTGTAAATTTGCTGTATAGGTATTGAATACAGGCTGGAAATTAAACTCAGCTACTGTCTTTCCTGGAGAGGGATCGATGTCAGTGATGGTTAAGCTGGAAACGCCCTTACCGAGTAGAGAAACTAAGTCAATATTGTCACCGGATTTGAATTGACCCAGAATTTTGCCTTCTGCTGCAACGGTAAATAAGTTGTCAGCATCGTCGGTGAAGAAGTCGAGAATATTCGTAATTACAGAATCCCCCTCTACCTTATATTCTATCCCGTAAGTTGTTGGTGGGTCAACCCAAGTACCGCTGGATACATTTGAGAAACGTTGCAAGTCTTTAACAGTTGTATCGGGAAGTAATGCCGTGTATTGGGTTTGTCCTGCTAGCCAAGTCTGCGCCTTAGTGCTATTTGCGATCGCCGTCTTCATATCTCCTCCTGAAGACATTTTTGATGAGTCGTATGACCCCTGAGTGTCCAAGGGTTTATTTCCCATTGCTGAAACGATTGTGTTCTGGGATAAAGTCGGGACTGCGCTTTCTAATACACTTGTTTCTGTTGCCGTTGCTGCAACGTTAGAATCGGTAAGCATTGTCTTGGTTCCGACTGTTTGTACCGAGTTTTCTAATCCAGTTGCGGTGTCTAATGTAAAAGCGGTGTTTAATGTGTTTGTTGCTGCTGTGATTGCTGCAACGATGGGATCGGTAAAGATTGGATCGCTTGCCACTGTTTCTACCGAGGTGTCTAATTTGCTTAAATCCGTTGCACCCGATAACAGCATTGAGTCGGTTGTATTTGCTTGTAATGTGCTGTCTAATCCACTTAAAGTGTTGTATTTGCTAAACAGACTTTTAGCTTGCTGTTTAGTACTATTCTGTTTAACTTCTAATACAGTTAGATTGGTAGGCTTACTGAAATTACGCCGATACGCCCCTGTAACAGATCCCGAAGCCGATTCTTCATTTCCGATAAAATCTTGTTTTTTTGAAAAGCTATTTATTTGGACGTTGCGACTCTTTTGAGCGAATAGATAATCCGGGAAACTTGGAGTTGACAAGTTTCCGGAGAGAAGAAAGTAATCTAAGAACCCTATATTCTGGCTGTTAGTCGTATCCAACACCAAAAAGTAGATATTTCCAGCCGCCTTAGCACTTTCTGTAAACCAAGTATCAATTGAAGTTTTCAGGTCTAACTTACCGAAGAAATCAAACTTGAAAGACTCGTTTTGTCCGACCAAGAAGTTGCCGACAACTTTAGCATTACTGTCTGATGTCCCTAAGTATTTATTCCCTGCACCTAGACCCAGACTTAAGGTTGTATTGTAGGCCAAGGGGTTCTGCTGAAGAAAAACTGCATAAGCTGAACCATAGTCAACTATTGAACTGCCTGGGGCTGCATTCGTATAAACATGGCTTTCGGCTTTAGTAGAAGTTGCAGTCGGCTTATGACTAAAGTTATTTAATAGGAAGTCGGCTCCAGAATAGGCTAAAGTGGCAGCCTGAGCAGGTGTAGATGCGATCCCATAACCAGTGGCTATCGGAATCAGGCTCAAAAATAAGCGATGCACCAATCCTAATCTATTTGGTTTCTTGTCAAACTCGTTTCCTTGCTTCAACATGATTTTTTTCCTTGGGTTAATCTCGTGATGGGATTGACAGCGATTCTAGCTTTCACTTCCCATCACCTGTTGCCATTTTGGCAGAGCAATATTTTTTAATTAAAAATATATAAATAGTTAAAAATCATGGCTAAGAGCTAGTTTTCAAGCCAGCTATTAGCCATGTAATGAAGATAAGATTAACTAGACTTAAACCCAAACATACAATATCTCAGATGCAAATTTAATACATGCCAAAATGGCAACTATCCCCTGGTAGGCTCGTTTATATTTAAAGCCATACAACCAAGGTTGCCAGCGAGGCTCGCGCATCAATTAATTAATTCGTTCCGAGAAATTAGGAGAGTTCTATGAGTCATCCATTTGATTTAGATCCGGCCGAATTAGAAGCGCTAGACTTAGATTTTGCCGAGGAACTCAGCAACGAGGAAGCGGAACAAGTGGCAGGGGGGCTATTGGTCACAACTCTAGCTATTGGTGAAGAAGGTGGTTGTTGGCCTAAACCAACGCCTAAACCGATTCCCATCGATCCTTGCGTCACGACTAAGGCTTTAGGTGAAGAGGGCGGCATCACAAAAGCTCTATATGAAGATGGTGGATGTCCTGTAACCACACTCGCTCTAGGCGAAGAAGGCGGATATACTACCCAATCTTGTGCTGAAACAGGATGCGATCCCGGAACAATTGACATGGCTTGGTAAAGCTTTCGTAAACTATACGGTAAAGGCAGGGCGACTCGACAAGTCGTCCTACTTTTGCGTTTAAAACTAGATTAAAAGCAGACCAACTCACCCACAGCAGGCTTACAACGGTCTGGGTTCAAATACTATCGCGGCATAGAGCTAGTTTTCCAGCAAGCTATTAGCCATGTAATCAAGATAATCTTAACTAGACTTAAACCCAAACATACAAGATATCAGATGCAAATTTAATCAATGGCAAAATGGCAACTATTCCCAGGTAGGCTGGTTTATATTTAAAGCGATACCACCAAGGTTGAAAGCGAGGCTCGCCCATCAATTAATTAATTCAAATTAGGAGAGTTCTATGGGTCATCCGTTTGATTTAGATCCAGCCCAATTAGAAGCAATCGACTTAGATTTTGCCGAGCAACTCAGCGACGAGGAAGCGGCACAAGTGGCAGGGGGGCTATCAATTGCCACAACTCGGGCTATTGGTGAAGAAGGTGGTTGTTGGCCTAAGCCTTGGCCTAAACCGATTCCCATCGATCCTCCCATCACGACTAAGGCTTTAGGTGAAGAGGGCGGCATCACAGACGCTTTATGTGAAGACGGTGGGTGTGCAAGCACAGAGGCTTTAGGCGAAGAAGGCGGATATATTACCCAATCTTGTGCTGAAACAGGATGCGATCCCGGAACAATTGAATTGGCTTGGTAAAGCTTTCGTAAACTATACGGTAAAGGTAGGGCGACTCGACAAGTCGTCCTACTTTTGCGTTTAAAACTCAGATTAAAAGCAGACCAACTCACCCACAGCAGGCTTACAACGGTCCGGGTTCAAATACTATCGCGGCATAGAGCTAGTTTTCCAGCAAGCTATTAGCCATGTAATCAAGATAATCTTAACTAGACTTAAACCCAAACATACAAGATATCAGATGTAAATTTAATCAATGGCAAAATGGCAACTATTCCCAGGTAGGCTGGTTTATATTTAAAGCCATACAACCAAGGTTGCCAGCGAGGCTCGCGCATCGATTAATTAATTCATTCCTAGAAATTAGGAGAGTTCTATGAGTCATCCGTTTGATTTAGATCCGGCCGAATTAGAAGCGCTAGACTTAGATTTTGCAGAGCAACTCAGCCACGAGGAAGCGGCACAAGTCGGAGGGGGGCTATCAATTGCCACAACTCGGGCTATTGGTGAAGAAGGTGGTTGTTGGCCTCAACCTGAGCCCAAACCGATTCCCATCGATCCTTGCGTCACGACTAAGGCTTTAGGTGAAGAGGGCGGCATCACAAAAGCTCTATATGAAAACGGTGGACCTCCTTTAACCACACTCGCTCTAGGTGAGGAGGGCGGATGTATTACCCAATCTTGTGCTGAAACAGGATGCGATCCGGAACCAATTTATTGGTAAAGCTTCCCTAACCTATACGGCAAAGGCAGGGCGACTCGGCGAGTCGTCCTGCCTTTGTCATAAAAACTTATAGAATTTAACGCGAAAACCCCGTGTTTTTAAACCGGGGTAACCGCGTGAGACTGATATCGAGCGCATCTTGTTCAATTACTGGGGCAGGAAAGCGGGCTATCAAGCTGCGAATCAATTCTGATTTGCTCATGTTTCGCCCTATAGCCTCTTGTTGCAATTGCAGTGCCTCATACTTGGTTAATCTAACTCTTACTTCACAATTTTTCAGAATTTTGTATACCCAAATGTAGCTACATATAATCTACTAGATATAGAACATTGAGAGTCAGAGTAATGCTGGTTTTAGAGTACAAGGTTAAAGCGCGCGTTAATCAATACCAAGCAATTGAGTCAGCTATCAAAACGACTCAGTTTGTTAGGAATAAATGTATTAGGTATTGGATGGATGCGCCCAAAGAAGCTAAAATCAATGGTTTTGCTTTAAACAAGTACTCAACAGAACTACGTAATCAATTCTCATTTGTTAAAGATTTAAACTCAATGGCGGTGCAAGCTGCTGCTGAACGCGGATGGTTTGCAATTTCTCGGTTTTACGAGAACTGTAAATCCAAAAAACCTGGGAAAAAGGGTTTTCCACGCTTCCAGAAAGATAATCGCTCAGTTGAGTATAAGACCAGCGGATGGAAATTGCATCCAACCAAACGCCGGATTACCTTTAGTGACAAGAAAGGTATTGGTGAGTTAAAGCTATTAGGTAAGTGGGATATTCATACCTACCCCGCTAAGTCAATTAAAAGGGTTAGACTGTTGCGCCGTGCTGACGGTTACTATTGTCAATTTGTACTTGATATTGAAGTCAAGGAACAACTCGAACCAACCGGAAATGCCATCGGATTAGATGTAGGGCTTGAGTATTTTTATACTGATTCCAATGGATATCAAACAGAAAATCCCAGGTTTTTACGGAAGGCTGAGCAAGCTATCAAACACGCCGGGCGTCGCATCTACAAAAAGGAAAAAGGTAAAAACGGACGCTCCCATGCACGTAAAAGATTTGCCAAGAAACATCTAAAAGTAAGTAGGCAACGTAATGAACACGCCAAAAAATTAGCGCGTTGCGTACTCAAGTCTAACGACAAGCGTGGCCTATGAAGATTTAGCTGTTCGCAACATGGTCAAGAATCACTGTTTAGCTAAGTCCATTAACGACGCAGGATGGTCACAGTTTAGGCAGTGGCTTGAATATAATGCTTGTAAATTTGAGGGCGTTGCTGTTGCTGTAGCGCCACAATACACAAGCCAAAAGTGTAGCAATTGTGGTGCAATCGTGAAGAAGTCTCTATCAACTCGTACCCACGCTTGTAAGTGTGGGTGCAGATTGAATCGGGATGAAAATGCGGCAATAAATATTTTAAACCTTGCGAGAGCAAGCTACGGGAGGGCATCCCGGAAGTAACGCTGTCGGAGTTGGAACCTCTACTTTGCTTGGTGTAAATCTGATTAAGCAAGTTCTGACGTTGAGTACAGAATCCCCGCGTTTTTAAACCGGGGAGTGTCAAAAAACTCAGAGTGAACTACTCCACCCCATGGCGGATGGGGTTTCCCAATTCAACGGGGATAGCGTCCAACAAAACCGAAATTTTGCCAGTCCGACTTACATCCCCTCCAAGGGCAGTATCGCTAGTTCCTAACGACAATATTCGCAGGGCT
>NZ_JBHFNP010000097.1:0-31983 GCF_041929235.1 Microseira sp. BLCC-F43 | reverse complement strand
AGGTTCGGCTATCCGCAAATTACCTATTCGGTTATCCGGTTTGGTTTTGTAACGGATTTTTAAGAACCAGGAGAGTCATCCCAAGGCTGTAGAATGGCTGAATGCCTTTCCTAGAGCCAGTTTCGACTCAACGAATCACACGCCCCCAAAGCCACAGCCAGCATCGAGGATGGATTGGCTATCTCCTACACCTCCAGCAGCGCAAACTTTACGGCACATTTCCTCGGCAGCCTTGGTAAAATCTGCCACCGAGCCGTCTGCGAGCGCGGGGGCATCCCAGTAGCCCCAGTGTATATGATGCCCAAAACTCTGGTTTATATCAGAGTTGATCTGACTGAATGACTCTAGAAAAACGTCGATGTAATAAAGCTGGATATCTGTGTTCACTATTTCTGTTCCTCTGTAGAAGCGATTATCTTGACCTGCTGCCATTATCACTATAGTCCCCCAACGGATCTTTAGCGACCCCAAGTTTCTCCTTCACTCAGAACCAGCTCTTGCCCTATTACGGGTCGTAAGATACGGAAACCCCGAGTTTTGATCAACAACTCTTGCTCTTTGGTGAAGAGTACTTGCGCGATATAGTCAGGATTGGTTAATAAGCAGGCTTGGAGCGAACCCAAACGCAGTGGTACGATATCACTGTATTCGTGAGCACACTTAGTCACAAATGCCAGCGGGTCATCACGAAAATCAGCCAGATTGCCAATTAGGAACTTGCCTTTAGGTCGAGGCATATCGTTGAGAGTCATAGGTACCTGCTTCCTCTGGAGACATCAAAGCAATTAATTTCCTCTGTATATAAAAAAGCCATTAATTAACGTTTTTTCAAGACGATCTTTATGCCATATTGCGGTCGCAGCACAACACTATATTGAAGAACAACGGGGTGGGAAACCAGTATGGAATCGGAAAATCTAGCTGGCGATTAGTTTCATACCAAGCCATCATCATGATATCTTTCGCCTCTGTCTGAGTCAGGTCTAAGGTAAATATTGTCTTCATAACAATACTTAAAGTAAGGCGCATCATGTCGGCGTTGATGTCACGAGTTTCCCCATCTTGCCAGGTATTGAGCATTTGTTCGGTATATGCAACCATCACCTCCCCATAACTCGCAATTCGCTTGTGGTTAAATATGGGTTGAGTTAGACTGACTGCATTAATTACAGCTTGCATATCAACACTGCGGTTTCTACCACTTGTTTTTGGGGCGGGAATTATTCCTAAGAATAATTCCCATTGTTGTTAAGTGAGGTTACTTGGGTATTATGGATTCATCGCTTTCGTAACTCTGTCATACGGGTGTTTTTTCTACAGGACTTACCCAGGGCTAAAAACCCACTGCGTCAATCTCGCGACTCTAAACCCACGATTTTTTGGCTCGCCCTTTGTTTTTTTGCCCAAGTCCTGTTCTAATGACAGAATAGCGTTAAGTTAGATTTCTTACTTTTCAGACATCCTCTAATCCCTCATCCGCAGTTTCTTTTACTTGACAATAGTTATGTCTTCATCGCTCTTGACGCTGCTGACATTTTCATTGCCATTTAAGTTGGCGATCTCTTGAGCGAGATTTACGCCTTTTGTCTGTTCATCCCGGAGGAGATCGATCAGAAAAGGACGTAAGATATCCTTAACTGGACGAACCAACTGAGACCAAAATTGCTTCTGATCCTTTAATAACTGAAGATAGGTTTCAGCGCTGTGGGGAAAAGGAATGGTAAAGGGGATTTCCACAATACCCCCAAAGGATATAGACGCACTTTGACCACCGAATCCCATAACTGTAATAGCTTCGCCACCGTTAGCATAATTACCGATGTAAACATTTCCGATCCTTACTCCTTCAGGAGCAATGAGTGACAGAGGGAACGGGGGATCGTAAGGAAATGTTGGAGCAGTATCCAACATATTTTCGATGCGATAGCTGAGTTCCTCGCCCATTTGCTGGTTGTAGTAATCTATAAAGGTTGGGTTACCGATTTTCGGTGCTGCGACCGCATAAACTTTGATCAGCAATCCCCCTGCTGAAGCTGGCCCGAACCAACGTCGTAGGGATAGACCAGCTAGCTGGCACAGAGAGCCACCCAAGCTGTGACCAGTTACCCAGACCTCTATAGGTTCAGTTAAGGGCGATAGCTTAGATAGAAGTTCTTCTTCAACAAACTGCAAAATTTTCTCAAGTTCTTCATCGTCATCAATTTCACCGTCGGCAACTACTTTCTTAACTAACTCTTGAGCCTGTTGTTCAAACTCTGCTCCCAGTCGGATTGCTCCCGCATCAGCCAAAGCATTGATGCAGGCAAATTTCCGCAGGGGAGATAACTGATGGAGTCGCCGGAAATCCGAGGGTTTTAGCTCACCCCGCAAAGTCTTAAAGAAGAATTGAATTTCATCCGCCACAGACTCAAAAGCTAGATGAAACCCCTGCACGACTTTCGCCCGTTGGATAGACAAATATTCGTAGCGAATCAGTTCCCAATCCAAATCAGAAGTAAAATCAGTTAGTTCTACGCTACCGCGATCGCTAACGATCGATCCGCGGAAGGAGATCGCATACTGGTGAACTGGCGATTCAGTATTTTTCAGCAGCAGTGCCCGGATATTCGTGTCGTCGTTACGGATGGTGTGAACCAGCTGCCATCCTTGATTTCGATACAGAGCCTTGTAGATTGTCTTTAGCTCTATATCGTCAACACTGCCATCATCATATTGAAAAACGTCATAGGCATATTTGGAGAATTCTGTCATTAAAATCGCTTCATCAAAACTGAAGCCCTTACGCATTCTCAAGAATGTAGTCATTGTTAGCTCTCCATTTAATCATCAAAATGAAAATCGGGCCCAAACTAAAACTGACGACTAGCCCTTTCAATCTGGGTAAAATTTGTGACAAAATTTACCAACTTTTTGGCTTTTCACCTGATTGTATTATTGCCTCACTCAGACACTAATACACTCAGAAAAATCCATTCCATCCTGAAAACAATTAACTTAGTACTTACGCCATTCGTTAATACAAATGTTAACCATTTTTTCCTGTGCGTAAGCACTAAAACTGTTTCTTTAAGCCTTCTCCCAAATCACATAGAATCTTATTGTTTTAGTGGGAAATGTGAATGCCCCACTTAATATCAACCGATTATCTTTAAATTCAAAAAAGCGTGGTTGCGCTCCACTAACGGTGGGATTAGAAAAGAAGTCACCGTAATTAATAACCTTGTCTGGTTGTAGTTCATATCTACCACCGTAGGAAACGTAATTAGCTAATGGTTTTAGGTATGACTTCTGCTCGTCGGTTAATGGTCCCAGAAAAACGGCGAATTGTTCGGCTGGATCTGGAGGGTTAGGAAGGTTCAAGTGTGCAGAAAAGTATCCTTGTTCTGTATAAATGAGCAACCCAGTAGCCTTGGTACCGTAGAATTCAGTCCTATTACCCTCGTCGTCCTTGAATTCGCTAGTTACCAGTTTCCAGACTCCGATCAATTGATTCTGTGTCATTTGCTATTACCAGTTCCTTTTTTTTGTTGAGAATGAACGTGATTCAGACAGGCTTTTAATTTTTGGGCTAACACCTGTACGTTAGGATCTCTTAATACGTTCAAGTGATGACCCGGAATTTGATGAATTTCTACTCCTCCTTTAGTGAAATTGTTCCAGCCTAACGAGTTGTCTCGCTCAACTCCCCAGAGTTTTTCGTTACTACGAAACAGATGAATTTTATCTGCATACACCGATGGCACATAGTCGCCACTTGCTATGAAGTTCTTCAAGATTACTCGCAACAAGCGATTAACATTTGGTTGGCGAGATTTCATCAGCACCTCAGACTGAGGTGCCTGCCTATATTTTAATTTAGTCTGAGTTAATTCCCACAATTTTTTCCCAGCTCTTTGAACAAGGTTCCTTGGCTGGGATTGATGCAGGGCGGCAAGTGATAGCTCAAGATAGTCGTAGACATACGGCCAGATGTATGGCAGTAATGACAGGGAAACAAACTTCAAAGCTAGGAAAACACTGCCTATCTTGTTCAGAGAAGGGGGCGGCGTGTCTATCACAGCTAGTAAATCTACTTTTTCACCTGCCCGTTCTAGTTGTACAGCCATTTCAAAAGCTACTACAGCGCCAAAAGACCAAGCAACAAGGTGATACGGGCCCGCAGGCTGAACTGCACGCAAGTCTTGAATATAACGATCGGCCATTTCCTCTATCGAGGTTAAAGGTTCTTCATCGTCCCCAAAACCCACTGATTGCAGTCCGTAAACTGGTTGCTTTTCTCCTAACTGACACGCCAATTCGTAATAGGGGAAGACCACTCCAGCAACTGGATGGATGCAGAACAAAGGTGGCTCACTCCCAGATGGTTGTATAGCAACCAGTGAGGATGATGTCTGCCAAGTTTCCACTTTTGTTGGGGTAGCGATCGCCTCTTTGATCTGATTTTCCAGCTTAGCAATACTCGAGCCATCAAGGAAGGTTGCTAGGGGTACATCCACCTTTAATTGGTTTGATATTCGCTTCCTGAGTTCAATAACTACTAAAGAATCTAACCCAAGATTGGTAAGCGGCTGTGCAATATCTATTTCGTCGGCAGGCACCCCTAATAGCTGAGATACTTGCTCTATTATTAGGGATAGTACTGACTTATCATTCGTATCATCTCTTACTATATCGTTCAGATTTGGTTCCAGGCGATCGCTTGTAGCCACTGCCAATCTAGCAGCATTTTTTTCACTCTGTTCGGGTGCTATTTGGCGAGCTACATAACGTATTTTACCACGAAAGGCTACCTGGTCTTTCCGAGAATCGGAATTTATTTCTTGAAATAAGGATTCAGCTTCATCTCCAATTCTTTCTGGGTCTAAATCCACCCGTATACAGTTTAGTTCATGGTGTTCGATGGCGAGCGCATTCCCCATTTTCCATAAACGAGATTGAGCTAGCCCTAAAATATTCGGCTCAATTTCAACTGGTTGTGTTCCCCTAGTCACTAACCATAAGCCTAGAGATTGAGAAAATCTTGAATTTAATAACCATTGGACTAAGCCAGACGCACTGCGGTAAGCTATTTCAACGGTTTTCTCTAAATCTCGTACTGTGGAAATTTCTGCTCCTGCTGCATTCAAACTCCACAAATGGATGATTCCATATAGAGGAGTAGGCAAAGACTCGAATATCCGTTGAAAGTCTGTGGGATTGCTTGAATCTATCCTAAATTCCAGCTCTGCTAACTGTTCATACTTTTCACCGGGGAAGACTTGGACACATACATCACCCTCAGAAGTTAAAAGTGCTGCTAACTTCTGACCCGTTCCCTCGGCATCGCACAGGATGAGCCAATTCCTGGGTTTTACTGTAGCAACCCTACTTTGAGCTACAATCACCGCCTGGTGAGATGAAATGCCATCCTCCTCAGTCTGTGGCGGAATGGTTGCGGCTTCAGAAAAGCCACTTTCCTGCAACAGTTCAAGCCATTTGGCACTCGAAAGCAACGGATAGTCGGGACGCAAATCGTAGTCAGTAAACCGCCACCAACCTTCTGTTAGCCCAAAGGTTAAGTCCACATATCCCAGGCGAGCCGTTAGCTCTAACAATACCAGCATTCCTCCTGGAGCTAATAACTGCTGTACGTGCTGTAAAGTCTGACGCAAATCCTGGGTAGCATGTAGCACATTTGCGGCGATAACTAGATCAAACTGGTGTAAACCAAAGCCTTGGGTCGAGGGGTCTTTTTCGATGTCTAAAACCTGATAGCGGACGAATGGGTAATCCCTGAATTTATCCCGCGCCTTAGCGGTGAAGAAGGGTGATATATCAGTGTATACATATTCAGTTTTAGAGGGGTTGAGGATAGGCAGTATATAAGAGGTTGTCAAACCAGTTCCCGCCCCAATCTCTAAAACTCGCAATGTAGATTGTTGTTCTCCCTGGCATTGCTCTAGAGCCAATAAGACTGCCCTTTGCACCAAGGTTTGCATTAGTTTAGTGGCGGGGGATTCTTGCAGGCGCTGATTTGCAGCTCGATCGTAGACTTTAGGGTGCAACAACTCCAAGGGATCGCAATTTCCTTGGAGTACATCTGCCAAGTTAATCCCACAACGCTGTAGCAGGGAAAGTTCTGCTATGTTCTCTGGATATTGAGCCAGAAGATTGTTCATCATCTCCTCTGGATCTAGTATCTGCTGCTCTTTGATCGCTTCCCACCCATCACCGATTGGCAATAGCATACCTTCTTGGGCGAGCATTTCCAGCAGACGACCTAACAGCTGCTCGTACTTACTGATTACACCCAACTTCTTTGCTACTTCTGCTACTGAGAAACGTTCTCCTACCTGAAACTGCCACCCCATTTTTTGGAAGGCTTGCATAACATAGGCCACGCTATTAGCTTCTATTTGCACTAAAAGCTGGTTAAAAATTTTACTATCTGTCTCAGAAATCAGTTCAGGTAATTGGGCAACCAAGCGCTGGCTAATTGCCATCGGAGATAGCAAATAATCCACTAGCCGTCCTGGTAACACCATAGGCTGCCACTCTGTCTCTGAAGTCACTTTGACATTCTTTGAGGGCAAAGAAGCTTGAATCCAATAACGCTGCCGTTCAAAGGGATAGGTTGGTAAGGGCAGGCGATGACGTTGCTGGTGGGTATAAAATTCTAACCAGTTTATTTGAACACCCGCTAGCCAGAGTTGACCTAATGCGTTCAATAAGAATGCTACATCAGAATCATTCTGCTGTGGATGGCGTACCGAAGATAGGATAACTTGCTCTGTGTGACGATCCTGATGCCTTTTGGCTAATGTGCTTAAAGTTCTTCCTGGGCCAACTTCTAAAAGGATGTTACCAGGTTCTTTAAATAGTTCCAAAAGACCATCAGCAAAGCGTACTGTAGAGCGTAGATGGTTCGACCAGTAGCTTGGGTCTGTTGCCTGTGCTGCCGTAATCCAAGTGCCAGTAACATTGGACAGGTAGGGAATTTCTGGAGGATTCAAGCTGATTTGTTTGACCCTTTGTGTAAATGAATCCAAAATCGGATTCATCATACTCGAATGGAAAGCATGGGAGGTATGCAAACGGTGGCACTCAACTCCAGCAGATGCTAACTTATTCTCCAAAACATCTATTGCTGCTGTTGAACCTGAAACTACGCACAGGGATGGTCCATTAACTGCGGCTAAGGAGAGTTCAGGATTGAGAAGGGTTTGGCACTCCTTTTCTGTGAGGTGAACCACCAGCATAGTCCCACCGGGGAGTTGCTGCATCAGCTGTCCCCGTGCAGCTACCAGAGTCAAAGCATCTTCTAGGGAGAAAACACCAGCCACACAGGCGGCTACATATTCACCAATGCTGTGACCAATCATCGCTTTTGGATGCACGCCCCACTCCATCCATAACTTGGCTAGGGCATACTCGATGGCAAATAGTGCAGGTTGAGCGATCGCTGTCTGTTGTAGTTTTGCGGTGAATTCTTCAGTGTCTTCTACATCTGGATATAATATGTGACGCAAATCTATGCCCAACAGTGGCTGAAGCAAGTTTGCACAATCATCAATTTGCTCTCTAAATACAGGCTCACTTTCATAGAGTTCCCTAGCCATGTTCGCATATTGCGCTCCCTGTCCTGGAAACATAAAAACGATGGAGCGTTTGAGGTTTTCCTGGTAGTGAGCGAACACTGGCTGCGATTCTAATAACGTGGCTGCATCTTTGATATCTTTGCCTACCACCATGCAACGATGATTGAATTCTCGACGCCCGACTTGCAGCGTATAAGCTACATCTGCTAAATCTAGTTCTGGATGCTGATTTAAGTATTTAGCCAAGTTTGCTGTAGCCGTTTCCAATGCTGAACGGGTTTTGGCAGAAACAACTAACAACTGATGTTTTCTTCCCTGCTGTAGAGTTCCCTTGCTCCCCTGCTTCTTTCCAGTCGGCGCTTCTTCGAGAATCACGTGAGCATTCGTTCCCCCAATACCAAAAGAACTCACTCCTGCACGTCTAGGAGTTTTTCCAGATTGCCATGGTTGCAACTGAGTGTTTACATAAAATGGGCTATTTGTAAAGTCAATCTGGGGGTTAGGCTGTGCAAAATTCAAGCTAGGCGGAATTAACTTGTGTTTCAAAGCTAAAACTGTTTTAATTAAACCTGTCACTCCAGCGGCTGTATTTAGATGACCGACATTTGTTTTTACCGAACCGATGGCACAAAAGTTCTTTTTTTCTTTCCTAGTACGAAAAACATTCGTCAGGGCAGCAATTTCAATCGGATCGCCTAAACTTGTGCCAGTGCCGTGAGCTTCAATGTAGGTAATTGTCTCAGGAGCAACTCCAGCTAAAGTGAGTGCCTCGGAAACTACTTCTACTTGACCGTCAACGCTGGGTGCAGTGTAGCCAACTTTATTAGCACCATCATTGTTAAGGGCAACTCCTTTAATAATGGCATGGATGTAGTCTCCATCAGCGATCGCATCTGCCAATCGCTTTAACACCACAATTCCTACACCATTACCAACAATTGTCCCGCCAGCTTTGGCATCAAAGGCGCGGCAGTGTCCATCCTGCGATAATATGCCGCCTTCTTGATACAAATAACCTGTTTTTTGGGGTACTACAATTGAAACTCCCCCTGCCAATGCCATATCACATTGGTAATTTAGCAAGCTTTGGTAAGCTAAAGAAATTGCTACTAAGGAAGTCGAACATGCTGTTTGAACGGTAATACTTGGACCGCCAAGATTTAACTTATAAGAAACACGGGTACTCAAGAAATCTTTATCGTTACCAATCACTTTTTGAACATTACTTGCTGACCCTGTATATTCACTATCAGCAGTTAATGTAAAATAAGTACTTGCAGCAGCACCTGCATAGACTCCTATACGACTGCACCGAGTAGAATCATAGCCAGCATTTTCCAAAGCTGACCAAGCACACTCTAAGAATAAACGATGTTGTGGGTCAGTGTTTTCTGCTTCTTTAGGATTAATTTCAAAGAAGGCAGCGTCAAATAAATCAATATCTTCTAATATTGCTCCTGCTTTGACATAATTAGGGTCGTTCAGCAGATTTTTATCTACTCCAGCAGCGATTAATTCTGCATCAGTGAAGGTAGTTATTGACTCCACACCATCTTGTAAATTTTGCCAAAATTCTTCGAGATTTTTGGCACCGGGAAAACGCCCAGCCATGCCAATGATGGCGATGTCTTTGAATTCATCATAATCTGTCGTGTTATCCATCAATCTTTTTCCCCTGCTTGTTCAACAATTGCTTTTGGCGGTTGATAGCTTCAAGTTGCTTGTTAGCGCGATCGCGCCCGGATTTGAAAGCATTTGACTCTTGTGGTTGATGATTCAAACCATTACTTTCTAGATCTATCAAGTGTTTAGCTAGAGATTCAATATTGGTGTATTCAAACAACACCGTAGACGACACCGAACAACCCAAACTACTCTGTAGCAAATTCCTTAACTCTAGAGCTAGCAAAGAATCCATCCCTATATCAAAAAATCCTAATTGTGGATCTAGCATTTCAGATTCGGGAAATCCTAGTAACTTACCCACGATACCTTGCAGGTAATTCGTCATCAGCTGTAGGCGATCGCTAGCTTTAGCTGCCTTGAGTTGCGCCAAAAACTCGTTGTTCTGAGTTGCTTTTGCCACAGACTGGGAACCAATAAATGCCGATAACACTGGCATCTTCATTCCCGGTGGCAATTGTTTGACAAACTGAGACCAGTTCGCAGGAAACACCCCTACTAGGGTTGCGGATTCTCCCAACAACCGATCCAAAACCTGCAAACCTTGCTCTGGAGGAATACTACTCATACCCAGAGAGCGAATCCGACTCTGAAACTGATCTGCCAACCGAGCTGCCATTCCCCCTTCTCCCCAAGCACCCCAGTTCACGCTCAATCCGGGCAAACCTAGCGCCCGACGATGATGAGCCAAGCCATCCAGAAAAGCGTTAGCGGCTGCATAATTTCCTTGACCAGAGGAACCCAACAGAGATGATGCTGAGGAGAAACAGACAAAGAAGTCCAATGGCAACTCTTGGGTTAATTGGTGCAGATTCCATCCTCCTTGAACTTTCGGAGCCATCACTTTTGTAAACCGTTCCCAGCTCATCTGCTGTAGAACCCCATCATCTAAAACCCCTGCTGCATGGATCGCACCTCGCAATGGTGGTAGGGAAGCTTTTATCTTTGCCAAAATGCTGGCTGCATCTTGTTTGACAGAGACATCTCCTAACAGCACTGAGACTTCTACTCCGGCTTCCTCTAGTTGAGTGATAGCTTGTTGTGTTGTTTCTGAGGGTTGCCGACGCCCGGTTAATACCAGATGTTTAGCGCCCTTATCTGCTAGCCACTTAGCCAGCTTTAGCCCTAAAGCTCCCAGTCCGCCAGTAATCAGGTAACTGCCTTCAGGCACAATGGTAATTTCTGGCTTCTGTTCAGTCGTTGTTTGCTGTTGGCGTCGCACAAGTCGCGCTACCCGACGCTCTCCCTGACGGTAGGCAATCTGGTTTTCGTCCTCGTTTGAGATCAGTTCCTGATGTAATAACCTCACCACTTCTTCTTCTTTGGTGTTCGGTTCCAAGTCGAGTAACCGACATTGCAGTTCTGGATGTTCGAGAGCTACGACGCGACCTAATCCCCACACTGGTGCTTGTTGTACTTGCACTGCTTCCCGCTCTGTACCCACACTCATCGCACCTTGGGTCACTACCCACAAAGGCGATATCTGCTGCTGTTTGGTCTGTACCAAGGCTTGCACCAGATGCAGTAGACTGGCACAACTGTTTTCTATAGCTGTTTCTAACTGACTGTTAGTTGTTGGCACGCTCCACAGATGCACAATTCCCTGGAGTTGTGAATTTTGAGAAGTGATGTCACCCAACAAGCGTTTAAATTCTTCTGGAGCAGTGGGGTTGAGTTGATAGTGTTTTTTGTCTATCTGCTGATAACTTAAACCAGGAGATACTATGACACATCCTTCTCCCAATTTATTGACTAATCCTTGCGCCACAGCACCAAGTTCTGTAAACAGCAACCAGTTTCCTGTTGTCTGTTTTGGAAGAGTTGAGTGTTTTTGGGGTTGCCATTCTAGTTCGTAGAGCCAGCGCTCAGGTGTCACCTCTGAGTAAGATGCCAGTTGAGCTAGCATTTGTTGGTTCCACTCAGCTATTTTTTCTTTTGACAACTGCTGTTGCTTTTGAGCTGTTAGCAAAACATAGCTGGCTATTCCCTTGCTGAGAACTTTCCCTAATTGATAGTATGATTTGAACCCAGCTTTGACGTTCTCGTCGCGATTCTTTTGATACAATTCTTCCAAACTTTGCTCAAATTCTGGGTCGTACAAAAAGTTAGATATTTCCGGGCTTACATCAATTGCTGCAACTAACTGTAGTTGATGTTCAGATAATAAATCTACCCACTCTGATTTGGTAATGAAGTAAGAAGATGTTTCCTGATGATCGATGCTCAATTCACTGTTAGAGATGAAATCTGCCAACACCAAATATCCCTGGTTATTCATATGATTCCCGATATTGGCAAACAATGATTTTTTATCCAGAATGTGGTGGGCTACCTCAAATCCAAATACCAAATCATAATGGTCGGGAAACTCATCTTTGGCACTATCTCGATTAAATATTTTTACGCGCCCTTGTAGTTGCTTTTCGTCCACTTTTGCGCTTCCCAGCTTGGCTTGTTCGCTGGAAATTGTATATCCATTCAATCGCAGATGCTCGTACTTTTGAGCTAGTTGAATTAAATCTGAAGCATATCCACAGCCAAAGTCTAAAACTTTTTGACAAGCTGAGAAATCTACTCGCTCGAACAGCAATCTTCTTAACTCTTTTTGAGACTGAACAATCATCTGACGAGATTGTTCTTGATTCGGTTCTGTGAGACATTTAATCCAAGAAAAACCGGGAACTTTTTCAGGGAATAAACCAAAAGTTAAGAATGATGAGTCCGATTTGGCATCTGCCTGATTTCCGGCTTGCTCTTGACCCAATATTGCTACCGCATTGTAATATTCGTGAACTATTCCTCCTTTGAATTCCAGATAATTTTGCTGTCGTTTTACCAGCATTTCAAGCAGCTTTGGCAGGATTTTTCTCTCTTGTTCTGTCAGTTCGCCTGCCAGTTCTAATTCTTTAGCTAACCCCTCGGTTGCACCTTCGTTGAGTAGTTTGACAATTGGCGTTAAAACAGTTTCATCCTGTGGTTTATGTCCGTTTTGTGGGATTTCTTGCCAATAGCGTTGTCTTTGAAACGGATAGGTAGGCAGTGCTACTTTGCGCCGGGGATAATCACAATCAAATCCCGACCAGTCTACGGCTACTCCTTGTGTATATAACTGCCCTAAACTTGAGAGCATCTGTTGCCAATCTTCTTGAGGGGGACGTAATGAAGGTAGCCACATCCCCACGTCTTCTCCTAAACATTGACGACCCATTCCCAGAAGTATTGGCTTTGGTCCAATTTCCAAGAACAATTTATATCCTTCTTGATGCAGGGTTTGCATACTCTGAGCAAAATGCACAGGTTGCAGGACATGATTCACCCAATATTTAGCGGTGGCAATTTCTGGTGTTGCTTGTTGTCCAGTGACGTTAGAAATTAGGGTTATCCCAGGCTGATTGTAGGTGATTTGTTTGGCTACGGCTTCAAACTCCGCTAGCATCGGTTCCATTAGAGGGGAGTGGAAGGCATGGGAGACTTGTAGGGGTTTGGTCTTGATTCCCATCTCTGCCAAACTCGTACAAATTGCTTGGATGGCTTCACCAACACCAGAAATCACAATGCTGTCTGGAGCATTGATGGCGGCGATCGCTACTTTGTCTGCATAAGATGCTATTGCTTCTCGCACCTGCGACTCTGATGCTAACACCGACACCATCTCTCCGCCGGTAGGCAACTGCTGCATCAATCTTCCTCTGGTGGCAATCAGTTTCAAACCCTCTTCCAGGCTGAATACTCCTGCTACAGTTGCGGCTACATATTCACCAACACTATGACCCATAACCACATCTGGTTTGATGCCCCAAGATTGCCACAACTGAGCCAAAGCGTATTCTATTGCAAACAGGGCTGGTTGAGTATATGCAGTTTGATCTAAAAGTGAGCCATTATCTTTTTCTGCTGTTTCCTGGGGATAAAGCACTGACAACAAGGGTTTCTCTAGATAAGGTCGCAGAATTTCGTCGCATTGCTCTAGAGTTTTACGAAATGTGGGTTGAGTCTGGTACAACTGCCAACCCATGTTGACATATTGGCTACCCTGACCTGTAAACAGAAAAGCTACTTTGGGCGAACCAGTGCTATTGGGGATTTTACCAGAAAATACCCCTGTCACATCTTTACCTGTTTTCAGGTTGCTGAGTTTTGTAGCGAGTTCAACTTTATCAGAAGCGATCGCTACCAATCGATGATTGAATTGAGAGCGCCCTGTATTTGCGGTGTAACAGATGTCTTCTAGTTCTAATTCTGGATTCTTTTCCAGATAATAGGAATAATTGCTTACTAACTCTTCAAGCGCTTTATCAGTTTTTGCTGACAGCGCTAATATGTGCGATCTCCGCTCTAAAGATTTTTCAGGTTTGACCTGTTCTGGTGCTTCTTCTAAGATGATGTGAACGTTTGTACCGCTAATCCCGAAGGCACTAACGCCTGCTATCCTGGGCTGATTACCGGGATTCCAGGGGATTGCTGAAGTGGGAATTACTAGGGGAAGTTGATGCCAAGGTATGTGGGGATTGGGTTTGTTCAGGTGCAAATGGGGTGGTATTTCTTGATTCTGAAGCGATAAAACCACCTTAATCAAAGCTGAGACGCCTGCTGCTGCTTCCAAATGCCCAACATTTGTTTTTACTGAACCAACTACTAAGGGTTGATTGATGGGACGGTTTTTACCATAAACTGCTGCTAAAGACTCTAGCTCAATCGGGTCTCCAAGGGATGTTCCTGTCCCGTGAGCTTCCACATAACTCACCTGATGTGGCTCTATTCTGGCGTTTTGTAGCGCTTGCTGAATTACTTCTTTCTGAGCCATCTTGTTGGGAACTGTTAACCCACTGCTAGGGCCGTCGTGGTTCATAGCCGAACCTCGAATCACCGCTAAAATTGAATCACCATCGGCTATAGCATCGGAGAGACGCTTTAGGACTACCATGCCACATCCTTCCCCCTGCCCGTAACCATCTGCTGAGGCATCAAACGTTTTGCAGCGACCATCTGGAGCTAATGCTTTCAAGCTGCAACGACCGATAGTGCTTAATGGCGATAGAATCAGATTGACTCCGCCTGCAATGGCTAGATTGCATTCTTTTAAACGCAAACTTTGGCAAGCTAGATGTACGGTTAATAAAGAAGAGGAACAGGCAGTATCTAACTGAATATTTGGTCCTTGTAAGCCGAGAAAGTGAGAAATGCGACCTACAGCCATACTGCGGGCGTTACCCGTACCACAGTGAGCATCCATAAAAGGAAGGTTATCCAAATCCTTAAACCTTTCGTAATAGTCATCCGTACAAATGCCCACATATACACCTGTTTGGCTGTTTCTCAGTTTTGTTGGTGTTTGTCCGGCGTTTTCTAGGGCTTCCCAGGTCACTTCTAAAAGCAGTCTTTGTTGGGGGTCTAAACTAGCTGCTTCTCTGGGAGAAATACCAAAAAATAACGGGTCAAACTGGTCTACTTGTTGGATGAAGCCACCTTGTTTGGTATAGGTTTTCCCAAGAGCTTCGGGGTTTGGATCGTAGTAGGCATCTACATCCCATCGACCAGGTGGTACTTCTGTTACAGCATCAATCCCCTCGTGTAATAAATGCCAGAATGAGGCAGGATCCTTGGCGTTACCAGGAAATCTACAGCCTAGACCAATAATCGCGATTGGTTCAGTTTTTTCTTTATTTAGTGCTTCCAGTCTAGCTCGCATTTCTTTGATAGTTTGAAGCACTTGTTGAGAGGAAATAACTTGTTGTTCTGGATCTGAAATATTTGTCATTTTAATTTTCCTGATTCAGTAGCAGTTTAATTTCTTTGATTTCTTCTTGAAGAGCAGTCGCGATTAGTTCCTGTTTAATAGCATCTGCGATCGCCTCCTCATCTAACGGTTCTACTTCCCGATTAACAATAGTTCGTTTATCCTCGGTTTCCGAAGAGTTATCAATCTCTAATTCTTCCTCTAATTCTAATTCAAACATCTCTCCATGTAAATACTTAGCCAGCTTTTGAATATTAAAATGTTCAGACAATGTTGTGACTGCAATAGAACAACCAAAACTTGTCTGTAACAAATCTCTAAGTTCAAGCATCATCGAATAGTCCATGCCCATGTCAAAGAATCCTAACTGTGAATCTGGACTTGGGGAGTCATGGAATCCTAATAATTGAGCAACTACACTTTGTAGGTAATTTGTTATTAGGTGTATGCGGTCTCTCTCTGGGGCTTTCTTAAGTTGTTGTAAAATCCCCGCTGGTTCTGAGGATTGAAGATTAATTAAGATGGTTAGCAGTTTAGGGAGCAAATTTTGCTCTTGTTCTGTGAGTTTTTCTGCGATCTTCAACTCCTGAGCTAACTGCTTTGGATTGACTTGATTCAGTAGGTTAACAATTAAGCTTGAGCTATTTTCCAGGATATCTTTTTGATGCCCATTTTCTCGATCTCCATTTTCAGAAGTTTCAAGCCAATAGCGTTGCCTCTGAAATGGATAGGTTGGTAATTCCAGTTGGCGACGAACATAATCTTTGTCGAACCCCGACCAATCGATTTTCATCTTGTTCACATACAACAATCCTAAACTTGAAAGCATCTGTTGCCAATCTTCTTGAGGCGGACATAATGAAGGCAACCAGATGCCTGCATCTTCAGGCAGACATTGACGACTCATTTCCAGGAGTATTGGCTTGGGTCCAATTTCCAAGAACAGTTTATATCCTGACTGATGCAGGGTTTGTATACTCTGAGCAAAATGCACGGTTTGCCGGACATGGTTGACCCAATATTCAGGGGTAGCAATTTCTGGTGTTGCCAGTTGTCCAGTGACGTTAGAAATTAGGGGGATCCGAGGCTGATTGTAGGTGATTTCTTTGGCTACGGCTTCAAACTCCGCTAGCATGGGTTCCATCAGAGGGGAGTGGAAGGCATGAGATACTTCGCCAATACTAGGCAACGGCTGCATTAGTCTTGCCCTTGTCGCAATCAGTTTCAATCCCTCTTCTAGGCTGAATACTCCTGCTACAGTTGCTGCCACATATTCACCTACACTGTGACCCATGACTGCTGATGGTTCTACGCCCCAGGATTTCCACAAATCAAACAGGGCATATTCTAGGGCAAATAATGCGGGTTGAGCGTAGACTGTTTCATTTAGAGGTGAGGTTTCCCCAACGGTTGGATACAAAACTTCTAACAGGGGCTTTTCCAAATAAGGACGTAGAATTTGGGCGCAATAGTCGAGGGTTTTTCGGAAGGTGGGCTGTGTTTCGTATAGTTGCCGTCCCATGTTGATGTATTGAGACCCTTGTCCAGTGAACAAGAAGGCGATTTTTTTTGGTTGATTGTTGAACAATCCGCTGGTTTCCTTTCCAGATGCTCCTGCTGCAAGTTTTTCAATTAATTGCTCTCTTGAGTCAACTACAACTGCTAGACGGTGGGCAAAATGCGATCGCCCTGTATTCGCCGTATAACAAATATCTGCAATTGATGCTTCTGGATGATTTATTAAGTAATTTTCATAACGACCCGCCAACTGTTGCAGTGCCTTTTCAGTTTTTGCTGATAAGGTCAGCAAATGCCAGGGACGTTTGATATCATCCTTAACAACTTGAGAAAATACAGCGGCTTCTTGCAAAATTACGTGAGAGTTAGTGCCGCCGAAACTAAACGAGCTGACGCCTGCTAAGCGTGGTTCTGTGCTGACATACCAAGACTGACGCTCAGTCGGAATGGCAAAGGGCGTCCCTGCCAAAGAAATATAGGGATTGAGTTGCTTCAGATGCAGGTGGGGCGGGATTTCTTGATGTTGCAAACACAGGACGACCTTAATCAAACCAGCAATTCCGGCTGCGGCTTCCAAATGACCGATATTAGTTTTGACCGAACCTATCCAACAAGGTTGATCGAGCGATCGCCCCTGACTCAGAACAGCTTTGAGAGATTTCATCTCGATTGGATCTCCCAAAGATGTACCCGTACCGTGGGCTTCCACATAGCTAATCTGGGCTGGTTGCACTTTGGCATTTGCTAAAGCTTGGCGGATGACTGCCTGTTGAGCAGGACCGTTGGGGGCGGTGAGTCCATTGCTCAGTCCATCTTGGTTTACTGCTGAGCCTCTGATAATTGCCAGTATCCTGTCTCCATCTTCAAGTGCATCAGCAAGACGCTTGAGAACAACTACACCACAACCTTCTCCCCGAACATATCCGTCTGCACTGGCATCAAAAGTTTTGCAGCGACCATCAGATGACATCATCCTGGCTTGGGAGAAGGCGATCGTTTGCTCTGGAGACACTATCAGGTTCACCCCGCCAACTAAGCAGAGGTTAGACTCCAGGTTCTGTAAGCTCTGACACGCGAGATGCACTGCCACTAAGGACCCTGAGCAGCCTGTATCTACTGCCATACTCGGACCTTGCAGATCCAGCAGGTAAGATATACGGTTCGCAGTAATCGAGAAGCTGGTTCCCGTGCCACTGTAGGCGTTGAGGTTGGATGAACGTTTGTATATCAACCTGTGATAGTCAGAGTTGCCGATTCCAATAAAAACACCAGTGGGGCTGCCTGCTAAGTTTTCTGGAACGATTGCGGCGTTTTCTAAAGCTTCCCAAGCTACTTCTAAAAGGAGTCTTTGCTGGGGGTCTAGGTAGTTGGCTTCCCGGGGCGAAATTTTGAAGAAGCCTGGATCGAATTGATCGATTTGTTCTAAAAATCCCCCCCAGCGAGTGTACATTTTGCTTGGTGTTGCTGGGTTGGGAGCGTAAAAATTATCAATATTCCATCGCTGTTGGGGAACTTGGGCGATCGCATCTACTCCTTTACACATCAGTTCCCAGAAAGCTTGCGGATTGCTCGCACCTGGAAAGCGACAACCAATGCCTACAATTGCTATAGATTCCATTTCATCTAATTCACTATGCCCAATCCATCTTGGAAAGTTCTGTTCCCCGGAATCGGGTTCTCAGACTTTCCGCCAAATCTAAAATCCCAAATGTCCAGCGACAATTTATACAACTGCTATCTCCCGGAACTCGTTGAATGCCTTGATGTTATTCTCAATTGCCTTACTAATCGAGCCACCTGCAGCCATGATTCGCATTTCCCGGTTTATCGGCCACAGGTAATCAAGGCTACTAGCAAGCCCAGACATTGTTTTTAGTGCGCGTTGATGATACTGGGTCTGTACGTGAAATCCTTGATGTTCGTGACACAAACACTTTTCCATCCAGTGCAGTGCTTCCTGTGCAGGCATATCAAATAGAGGAGAACGTAATATTCTGTAGTAAAGTGGCATCATTGACGATTCATGGACGAATGAACCGATTAAGCCACCAGGAAGCCCCCCTAAAAAGCCACGTTGCATCAAATAAAATACCAGATTCGCAATGACTTTCTCACTAACTGTTGGCTGAGGAAATTCCTTATACATATCCCTAGCAATTAGCTGTGAAGTTGTCATGTGGAAAGATTCATCTAAACAATGATAATAGGAAACCGCCGTGGGAATTGGAGTAAATTTTTCCTCTTTTTCTAACTCCTTAAAGTGCTGAAAGTAGTTATGTTCATAGTTTTTAAGTACCGTATTTGCCGCATACCGATAAGTATAATACTGGCAGGCTAAAAAAGGTGAACTACCCCAACAAAAGGCGAAAAACTGTAACAAAGGGCTAGGAATTGCCATACCAAGAGCACCTTTGCTGAGAGCGGTTAAAGGTTCTCTTTTTTCGTCTAAATCCTGCAAATATGAGGAATAGTGATAAGTTTGGCTTTTCAGCAAAGTTTTGCTCAAAAATCGCAAAGCATCGTATTGAAAATTTTGGGAAAAACTCTGCTGAAATTCCGAAATAAGTTTTTGGCTCCAGTTTTGATGCGAACTAGAATTTTTATTGAGTTTCAGACCCATTGTTCGTTTTCCTAACAGAGCTATTTTGGTCTTACTAAAAATGTGGTGAAAGGCATGAATATGACTTTTTTCTTGCTCAGCTTCGTGCTTCAAGTTTGAGCAAATCCCTTGATAGTCACCAATTTGAGAGAAAACACCTGCGGTGACTTGATTGTAATGTATGGTACTGGCTTCAGCCGCAGCTATATGGTCATAATGTCCAACCCAATACAAATGATTGAGAGCTAGTTTTTGTGATTCAGAAGCTGCTTCATAAAGTGGCGTACCATACAAAACTGACTGTTCCGGTTTACCCCAATAATGATCGTTGTTACTTGCATAATCAAAGCTTTTTTCTAGAGTTACTATTTTTTCTGTGTAATCAGATTCCAGGTTGTTGCGATAGTTAATTTCATTGACTTTGATATGTCTTTTTTCGAGCTTTGTGTAATCTTGCTTTCCGCTGTTAGGTGCTTGTGTGGTATCCATGATGCAGTTTTTATTTAATAGGGTGAATCGACTACTTCAGCTTTAAATCTGGCTGACATACTTAGCTAACTTTTCTAGGGTGGGGTAATCATAAATCAGGGTTGGTTCTAGAGTACGTCCTAGCCAAGTTTCTAAGTCAGCTACCATTGCCACTGACATTGAAGAATCTAAACCATATTCATCGAAGGTAACTTTCACATCAATTTCATCGCTAGTCACTTCCATAATTTCCGCTATGTAAGAAACTAACCATTTTTGAATTGCCTCGAATGATATTACTTTTTCGCTTTCTCCTATCTCTGTTTGCATTTGGTCAATTCGCTCCTTTTTGTTTTCAACTAGCTTTAATGCTAACAAAAATCACCTTCATCATAGCCTAAAATTCAGTTTAGGATGCATAAAATTGGTTAATTTTATCCTCTTTGACACTTGGCTGGTTAACCAAGACATCTAAAGTTCCCGCTAAAAATTTTGCCCGACAAGCACTCCGCTGAATTTTGCCGCTAGAAGTCTTAGGAATACTCCCTGTCTTAATTAGTGCTATTTTGTAAACGTGCAACTCGTGTTGCTGGACGACAGCCTTACGGATAGCTCTCTCGACCATTTCCACATCCAAATTTCGCAGCCAAGTGCGCTCTACTTCCTGAACGACGACTAGCCGTTCTTCACCCTTAACCTCCACTGTAAAAGCTGCTCCACAACTAGGGCGCAATGCTGGATGGCTTTGTTCCACTACAGCTTCAATGTCTTGAGGATAGTGGTTTTGACCCCGAATGATGATGACATCTTTAAGTCTTCCTGTGATGAACAATTCTCCATCTTTGATGAATCCCAAATCTCCCGTCCGCAGAAAAGGCCCTTCTTTGGTATCTGCTATATAAGCCCCAAAAGTTTGCTTTGTTTCCTTTGTTCGCTGCCAATATCCTTGGGCGACGCTAGGTCCAGAAATCCAAATTTCTCCAACTTCTCCTGGCGAACATTGAGTTAATGATTCGGGAGCAACGATTTGGACTTTGGTATCAATTCCAGGCTTTCCGTTACCGACGAACGTCTTTACTTTCTCTTCGCTTTTGCCTTCTATTACCTGATTCTGTGCCAGTGCTTCTACCTGAACGCTGTAGAAACTCGGCAGTTCTTTGTTTCGCACCGCCGCCACTGCTAAGGTAGCTTCAGCTAAACCGTAGCCCGGACAAAAAGTGGCTAGAGCGAAACCACAAGGTTTGAAGGCTTCAGTAAATTTATTAATAGTGTCGGCTCGGATTGGCTCTGCACCGTTTATAGTCATCTGCCAGCTACTTAAATCCAGGCTGGCACGTTCTTCGGGAGTTGTCTTGCGGACACAAAGATCGTAGGCAAAATTAGGCGCAGCGCTATGAGTTGCTTGATATTTTGATATTGCCCCAAGCCAAACCAGCGGTTTTTGCATGAAGGATGCCGGAGCCATCAGGTAACAGGGAAACCCATGATACAAGGGCTGGAGAATTCCATAGATTAGCCCCATGTCATGGAAAGTAGGAAGCCACGTTACCATGACGCTTTCTGAGCTAAACTCCCATAACTGGTGCATGTACTCTGAATTGCACATCAGGTTGCCATGACTCACCATCACACCCTTTGGCGTTCCCGTAGAACCAGAAGTGTACTGGAGAAAAGCAAGAGTGTCCTTATCTGCTTGCACTTGTTGCCAGTTTGAAGCTTGATCAATAGGAATACTATCGGTAGCCAACAATACCATATCGGCAAACTCTGGCTCTTGGGCAAATTGACTTTGGATCTGGGCGAGAGTAGAGCTAACAGTCAGTGCTATTGTTGTTTGAGCATCTAATGCGATCGCCCGCAATCTATCTATACTTTGGTTGCGCTTGGGTGGATAAATTGGAACAGCTACAATACCCGCATACAGACAGCCGAAGAAAGCAGCAATGAAGTCTAGTCCTGGTGGATACAATAGCAGAACCCTTTCCCCAGAAGCTTTTAGAGACTGAAGACTCGATGCGATCGCCCTCGCTTTTTGGTCTAATTCTCGATAACTCAGGCTGACTTCTTCTATTTCTCCATTTTGTAGAAAGGTATAAGCCCTTTTATCTGGCTGATTTTGCGCTCTATAGCTCAGTAGGTCTACCATACTTAGAAATTTGTCGATATGATTTTGAGAATCAGTCAAATTCAAACTCCTATCACCATCAATACTGCATCAATACTTACAGTTTTATTCCCAATTCAGTCTTTGCAGCTAAATAATAGCAGAGCTTTCCTCTACGTTCACCCCCCTTACATAACTATCTTTATTTACCTCTATCTAAATTGTATAGAGTAATTTTCTAGCTCTGGCAATTCAATAGTCAAATTCTGATTTTGGCTATTTAATTGGATTAATTTTCCCCTCCTCGTTCACAGCTTTCATCATAATCACCCATCTGCTCTTTTGACAATAGCAAGTTAACATCAGCTTAACTGGTGAAACTTGGTTTTATCTTGAGTACTTTCACTCCAATCCAATCTTATCCCACATTTATACTGTGGGATCAAAAAATCTATGTTCACAAATTTGACGTTGAATCTTGCCACTATATCTCTTGGGAATACTGCCTGGTCTAATCAAAACTGTGGCATTCACTTGCACCCGTGATTATTTGCCACTGTCTGTGATATTTTTCACGACCTGGTTAATATTCAACCGCCTCAAATAGGTGAGTTCTACCTATTATGACTAATCGTTGTTGTCCCTCATGTTCTACCGTGAAGGCTACCCCACAATCAAGTCCCTGTGGTGAATGACTCTTTTGAACAGTTAACTCAATATCCTGGGGATAATGATTTTCTCCTGGGATTTCCGCCTGGACACTGGGTTAATGATTCAGAATCGACAATGGCGAAGATGATTTTGATCGGCAGCCAAATTCAAACTCCTATCCTCATCAATACATGACAGTTTTATTCCCTATTGGGCCGGTGCAGGTAAATAATAGCAGAGCTAGCCTCGACGATCAACACACTTACATAACTATTGTTATTTACCTTACCCTAAACTGTATATCATAATTTTTTGGTTCTGGCAAGTCCCTTTGCTCTCCAAGTTTCGCGAGCAGCCAGAAATAGTCGTGTTGCGGGTATTGTGTTCTGTAGCGCTCGTTACCATTACAGTACTTACGCAGATAGTCCCGGTTTCTACGAAAAATAGTTGGTTTGAGAAAGAGAAATCAAGGTCGAAACCGGGTTTCTGGCAACGCCCTTGCGTAAGTCCTGCATTATTGATTGGGATCTCAGCGCTCAAGCCGACCAGCGACCCATTATACACCCACTCGTCGCTCCCTCGATACCCGCACCCAAGTTGGGACAAAACGAGTAATCCAGGACTGACGCAAAGAAACAAAGGGCAATCCGAGAAATCGTTGGTTTAGCAGTTATAGGCTTAAGTCCTGTATTCGTCAACTTTACCACAGTTGGGGACTGTCAAGCTGGGTGGTAAGGGTACATCGATCCGCATGGATACGCCAGAATTTATCGCCGCCGTTGGGTCAATTACCAGTAAACCCCTCAAACACCGCCTGGGTTTGTTGCTAGAAAATAAGATTTCTTGCTGTGGTCTGCGAAAAAGCCAAAACCCAGGTTTCTCAGTTGAAACAATTGGATGATATATAATAAATTTTTAAGCATTTTAGGCTGTGGAAAAAACTGGTTTTATACTGAAAAAACCGGAAAATTTATTTTTAGCGCTCGCTCTCACATTCGGCATTTTATTCACCCTAATTATTGCTGCGTTTCATGCCGAATCAGAGCCGCAACATTACTATCGTTCTTACCAAATATCCGAAGTCAAACTCATAGCAGATAAAAAAATAGTAGACTGCTACGGACAACAATTTGAAACCTATCTCCCGTCAACAACTTGCGTGGGGGGAATGTTGCCAAAAAGTCTTCTAACAACTGCTAAAATAACCGAGGGTATTGCATCTCGCAAAAATCCCAAAAGAAAGCAAAATATCAAAACTATTATTGGTTTACTCAATTTACCCCTTGACAGCAACAATCGAGTTTTTCTCCGCTTTCCCAATATCTCGCTATTTTTTCCAATCACCCATTTGCCACAAGCTTTTGGCATGGCAATTGGCAGGTTATTTAACGTTTCTCCCCTTGTCCTTCTCTACGTGGGTAGGATTTGCAATTTATTAGTTTGGGTGCTGCTTGTTTATCTGGCTATTAAAATTATACCATTTTACAAATGGCTGTTAATTTTACTCGCTTTCACTCCCATGTCGATTTTTCAAGCATCTTCGCTTTCGGGAGATGCGCTAACCAATGGGTTATCTTTTTTGTTAATATCAGTTATTCTGACAACTGCTTTTGCCGGGGAAAAGGCAATAACAAAATATGAGATATTTATCCTAGCTTTACTCTCGCTGTTGCTGTCGCTTTGCAAATTAGCTTATTGTCCAATTCTGTTTTTACTTTGGGTCATACCCGTGCCAAGATTCCGCAGCAAGAAACAGTATTTTTTGACGCTATCGGTAATCATTTTATTCAGTTTAGCGGCGGTTCTATCTTGGTTAGTTCTCACCCGAGATTTAAACGTTCCCCTCCGGTTAGATACACCGAACCTTACTACAGAACAACGGTTGAATTATCTAGCTAGTCAACCGGGGAAATTGTTAGTTTTGCTCGGAAATACCCTTCGCGTTCATGGGTTGACTTATCTGGAGCAATACCTTGGTGGAATGGGATGGGGAGAAACAAAAATGCCCATCTGGCATATAGTATCTTACGGCTTTGTTTTAGTGAGTGTCGCCCTATGCAGTCACGAAAAAGATATCGTGGTTTCTGTCAGACAAAAAGCGATTAGCTTGAGCATTGCAGTCACCAATATTGCTTTAATTTTTACCTTACTTTATATTACCTGGAATGACTTGGATTCTGATGTAATCCAGGGATTTCAAGCCCGATATTTTATCCCCATCTCACCGCTGCTGTTTTTATTGTTATATAATCAAAAGATTAAGCTGAATTTCAAAAAATGTGAGTATGCGCTCGCTTACTATCTCCTGTTCTGCCAAACTCTGACACTTGCGGTACTATTAAAGAGGTATTGGTTGTAATAAATATTTACATATGCGCCTAGAACCGATTGAACGTAGCAAGTTAGACCCCACGAATGATGCGGAATTTTATTCTTTTCCCCGCTTCGTTACCCACGTGGATGAAGGGTTCATCGACCAGCTAACTAATTTATACCGCGATCGCCTCAAACCAAAAACCCGAATCTTCGATATGATGAGCAGTTGGGTGTCTCATCTCCCCGAAGAGATGAAATTTGACCATGTGGAAGGTCACGGAATGAACGCGGAAGAATTGGCGAAAAATCCGCGTTTGAACGATTATTTTGTCCAGGATTTGAATCAAAATCCTAAATTACCGCTTCCAGACCGAGATTTTGACGCCGTTCTCAACTGCGTTTCTGTGCAATACTTGCAATATCCAGAAGCAATTTTTAGCGAAATTCACCGCATCCTCAAACCCGGTGGTGTCGCTATTACTAGCTTTTCTAACCGCATGTTTTACCAAAAAGCAATTCAAGCGTGGCGGGATGGAACCGAACTCAGTCGAGTTGAATTGGTTAAAAGCTACTTTCAATCTGTGCCTGGATTTACCATACCAGAAGTAGTTGCCAAACGTTCGGGCGCCCCCAGTATTATGCAATGGTTAGGCGCTGGTGGTGGCGATCCTTTCTACGCAGTCATAGCATATCGCGCTCAAGTATAAAAAGATATTGATGCAGCAACCGGGTTTTTGGTAGAAACCCGGTTTTTTGGTTTTTTGCGCTCGCAACACGCACCCATCAAAACCACACGATGGGGTATAATACCCCCAACATTTCCAAATGTTATGTGGTGTGATGGAACCGATATATATTTTAGGTGCAGGCCCAGCTGGTCTTGCTGCTGCCTATGCCTTGACCAAGCAAGGTGTACCCGTGGTAGTCGTCGAAAGAGATGCTAAAGTTGGTGGATTAGCTAAAAGTATCGAGTATAAAGGCTTTATTCTCGACTTTGGTCCCCACCGTTTCTACACGAAATTGGCACCCGTCCTCAAACTTTGGGACGAAGTGTTAGGAAAGGAACAAGTCACCGTTAACCGCCTGACGCGAATTTATTACGGCAGGAAATACTTTAGCTATCCGATCAAAGCAGTTGAAACTTTAGTGGCGCTAGGTCTTTTTGAAAGCACTCGAATAGTTTTTTCTTACTTGCAATCTCGATTATTCCCCAAACGCGACCCCAAAAACTTTGCCGAATGGGTGACGGCGAAATTTGGCAAGCGACTCTACGAGATTTTCTTTGAGGGATATACAGAAAAGCTGTGGGGAATTCCCTGTACCGAAATCAGTGCAGATTGGGCATCCCAGCGCATTAAAGGTTTGTCTCTCTCAAAAGCCATCCGCAACGCACTTTTAGGCAACGATGGCAAAACCAAAACCCTGATTGACCAATTTCAGTTTCCCCGCTTAGGATCGGGGCAACTATACGAAAAGATCGGCGATTACTTAGGCAGCAACAATCAACCAATTCTTTTAAATACAGAAGTTGTAAAGCTGCATCACGAGAATTTCAAAGTCAGCAAAATAACTTTAAGAAACCGTCAAACTGGCATTGAAGAAACCGTTAGCTGTAGTGGGGTGATTTCTTCTATTCCCATTACCCTATTACTCGATCAAATTACTTATACACCCCCGCAGCGAATTCTAGATTTTGCCAAATCCCTAAAATTTAGAAATACGATTTTAACTTACTTGATTGTAGAAAGCGATCGCCTGTTCCCCGATAACTGGCTTTATATTAACGAGCCTAACGTCCAGCTGGGAAGGGTAACCAATTTTGCCAATTGGTCGCCAGACATGCTGCCAAACGATCGCCAAACGCCGCTTTGTTGCGAGTACTGGGCTAATTTTGACGAACCCCTCTGGCAAGCGCCTGACGACGAACTGTTAATGCAGGCAGAAAAAGACTTGAGAAAAATTAAGTTGCTGCACGATGAAAAAATCTCTGGGGGATTTGTCGTGCGCTTACCGCGTACCTACCCCATTTATGCAGGCAACTACAAAACCGCTTTAGCCGAAATTCAATCATATCTCCAGCAGTTTCAAAATTTGCAACTGGTGGGTCGCTACGGTGCTTTTAAATACAACAACCAAGACCACAGTTTGTTGATGGGAATTTTAGCGGCTGAAAATGTCATAACGCCAGGTAAGCATGACCTTTGGTCGGTTAATTCCGATAGCGAGTATGTGGAAGAAGCTAAAGCAAATGTCGCCACGACTGCTGCTAAAAACACTCGCACCTCACGACGGCAGCAAGTTATCCAAGTTTTACAACAATTTGGAGGATATCTGTTTACAGGTGGCACTGCGACTATCATCGACGTGCTGGTTTTTTCCATCCTAACTAAGTCAGGTTTGTGGTACGTCTCGGCACTCTGCATCAGCTATTTTCTGGGTTTAACAACTAATTTCTGGCTGAGTCGGCGCTTTGTCTTTGGCGTTTATTGGCATAACTGGTTAACTCAATACGCCGTCTTTGCTACGGTTGCTCTCAATAGCTTACTGGCAAATTTAGGACTGCTACAACTTTTAATGAACGATTTATCTTGGGATGCTACGACTTCCCGCCTGATCAGTGCTGCTTGTGTTGCGCTTCTCAGCTTCACAGGACACAAGTTGTATTCTTTTGCATCCAACAATGTAGTTTCTAATCAGAAACCATGAGCGATCGCTCATAACAAAGGTTGAAAATCCCTCTTTTCCTAATCCCAGCGCCCCTAGCCCCTATTTTCAGTTGAGCCTCAATGAAAATCAAGATTCATCCCCCCGAAAAACTTATTGTTTGCGAGATGGCATTGATCAGCTTGTTATGGTTTATCAGTTTAATCGTCACAACCCCTCTATTCATCTTCAGCGACAGACCCATGAGCGGTCGCTTTGAAGGAATAGCTGCCCACACGCTTGTAAGTCTTAAAGCTTTTGAAGAGTGGGGCTTTTGGAAAGTTTTGGGGGCTTCTCTTCTTTTTCCAAAAACCTACGAATTTAGCGATATAGACATAACTTCTTTAACCAAACCAGAAGTTTATCTCAGTTATCCAAGTTTATGGCTATATTTACCCTATATTATTTTAAAGTTGCTAAATGCTTTAGATTTAAATGTCATCGTGTCTCCCCAATATTTGCAGTTTTACAGCTTGGTAATTAATCGACTAATTTGTGGGATTGTCGTTTACTATTTGTTGAGTGAAATCACCAAAATATACGCAGAAAAAAGTTTAACAGATACCCAAAAGAGGAGCGTTGCATTTTTAGGCTTGGTAGGGTGGATGTTTACTCCACCTGTGCTATATTGGACACAAAACGTTTATTTCACTGACCAAGCAGTTTTATTGCCAATATACATTACATCATGGATTTCTCTGAAATGCATATTTAAATTTGAAACCTTATCTAGAAGGTTGAAATTTTTACTATTTGTCGCATCTCTTGGGGCTTGCGGTTTTGACTGGTATGGATGGGTAGCCGTTGCAGTTATTATCAGTCTTTCCCTGGTAGAAAAATTAAGAGAAAAAGGAAATAAGTCGTTGTTTTCGATAACTTTTTTAAAGCAATACTTAAAATCAGTTAAGTTTATAATATGGGGGACGTTAATAGCTGCATTCACTTTTATCGGGCAGTTACTTTATTACAAAAATGGCATAATTCAACTTGTAGCTACCTATAATCTTAGATTGTCAAGTGGGGACGATACGGGTAACGAAATCACGCTAAAAGATTTTGCTGTGAGAATATTTCAGCACTGGATTCCTTATTTTCCTAAAGCATTTCAAAAATTTTTGTGTGATTATACTTTAAGTTTTAAAGATATAGCAAAAAGTAATTTATCCATGCAATTTGTAACAGGTGCGTTTATAAGTTTGTTGTTAATCTCTCTATACCTCCTCTATAAACTAAGCGAAAATAGAAGAATTGCACTGTATGCCTACATCCTGGTACTTGGAGTGCCATTACTCCAAATTTTTATTTTAAAGCAGCACTCCTATATGCATGATTTTTCTTCGTTTAAAATGGGGTTACCTATTGTTTTTAGCTTACTGTTAGTGCCAGTATTGCTTTTGAGCAAACTGTTAAAAATTAACGATTTCAATTGGAAACTCCGTGTTGTAAACACATTGATTCCACTTGCTGTTGGATCGTTATGTATAGCAATCATTATCAGCAGTAGAAGTGGAGCGATAGATTATGCATCTATAGGTGGACACAAAGCACACGGTCAAGATGTGGCATTTCTAGTATCTAAAAATTTTGCAGCCGATGATTTACTCATAGCAGATTCACCTGAGCTGATTGTAGGAGCCTATCCCCCAGATAGGCTCTGGTATACTAAAAGGTTTATATATGCTCCTGAGCAAGTGAAAAATTTACAGCGTCGAGTCACCCTAGAAAAACTTAAGAGTATGAAGCCTATTTTTCTAACTTTTAAAGACACAGCATCAAAGAGTATTGTTAATTCAATTTGTCAGAATCAGTGGATTGATTTACAACAAAATGTAGGCGGTCGTATAGTGGTTGCTTGCAGCGAGGCAAAAATCAGTCGCTTGCTGGAACAGTGAGCGCTTGGATTTGAACCGAATTCTCAAACTAATACAATTACAAAAATTAAATGGAAATAAAATAAGGCTAAAAATTAACACTCTTCGTGGTAGCTTGGTGAACTGGCTTTTTCCCTATGCTATTTTGCAATCATTTATGACAGCCGCTGCTAAACAACTAAACAGAGTTAATCCCCTTGTGTGGGTATTGTTAATTGCTTTTTCAATTAGATTGCTGCTGCCGCTCATCGCATTTATATTTACGAAAGAATTAGCTATATTCTATGGTGGAGACACCGCTTCATATCTAGTACCAGCAAAGGAATTACTTCGTTCTGGTCGATACATGACTGGAGGGTTTCCGGAGATATTTCGCGCGCCTGGGTATTCGCTGCTATTAATTCCTGGTATTATTTCAAACCGGCTAGAATTAGTGATGGTGGCGCTGCAAATTGGTTTCAGTTGTTTGACCGTTTATTTAGTTTTTAAACTCGCTCTGCTTGTATTTAACAATAATAAAATTGCCATAATTTGTGCTTGGCTTTATGCGCTAGAACCGCTTTCTATTGTATATGCAGGAAAGATTTTAACCGAGACGGCGTTTACAACTTTTTTGATGGCATTTTTATATTATTTTTTAGTTTATTTAAACAAGCGATCGCTTATCTCATTGCTAGCAGCGGCAGTCATGCTAGTCGCTGCTACCTATGTTAGACCGATCGCTTATTACTTACCTTTTCTGTTTACATTGATTCTGGTTGTATTTGCGATCGCTAAGTTTCCCAATAAAAAAACTATCCTAATTCATGCCTTGATTTTCTTCTCGATATCTATGGGTTCTATGTATCTGTGGAATATCAGAAATAAAATTGTTGCTGGTTATTCAGGGTTCTCATCTGTCACCGAAGTTAACTTATATTATTGGCACGCAGCGGCTGTACTAACTGCAAAACCAGGAACGAATTTCCACGGTCAACAAGCAATGTTGCGCGAACAATTACAAAAAGCATTACCACCAGAAGCTTTTCAGGGTAAAAATATAGCTCATATCTGTGCTTGTGCGCCCGATTACGGTTCCCCCATCGTCCTCAAATATATGCGCGAAGAGGCGAAAAAGATTATTTTTTCTCATCCTTTCAGTTACTTAAAACTGCGGTTAAATGGAATGGTAAATATTCTGTTTAACTCGACGCCTTGGCCTTATTTAACTCTAATGAATTACTACAAAATAGGCGGATTTACTCAAATAGCAAATGCCTATGAAACCGAATTTTTTAGGAATGGTTGGCTAGCAGGAATGTCTTATTACTTAAATAAAACACCTGCAACAGTGAGGATAACTTGGTTAATTTTACAAGTTAATTTGTTAATTTACTGGTGTTTGACCTTGATTGCATTGCCATCAAAGTTTTTTATCAAAAACACTCCCGCCTTGATTCTGATAACTTTAGCTTCCTACTTTGTAATCATAACGGGTGGCCCAGAAGGCGGTAGCAGCCGTTATAGACACCCGATTATGCCGATTATTTGTATTGTGGCTGGATATGGGTTGTATTTTATTCTGGAAAAGTTTAAGGAGAAATTTAATCGGGAAACTAGATAAGTTTCTATATGTAGGGTGCGTTAGCGATAGCGTAACGCACCATCACACCATATTTAGTGTTGTTGCGTAAGTCCTGTTTGGATTATATTTGGGCTAAGATTGCTTGCGCTTGGGTACAAAGTGTTTGGTGACAGTGACCGTTGCTGGCGATTAAACAACCCCACTGATGCACGTCGCCTTGGTTGTATTTTAAAGGTGTGCCATCGGGGTGCGTGAATTGTCCGCCTGCTTCGGTTAAAATTAATTCCGGTGCTGCCATATCCCAATCTTTGGGGGCAGATTTGCCGGAAAGGGAAATATAAATGTCGGCATTTTGTTCGATGATGGTGGCAATTTTACAACCGACGCTGCCGACATATTTTTGATTTTTGCAGGGGAGGTTTTGCAATAGTTTGTTGAAGCGTTCGTCCCGGTGGGTGCGACTGACGACGAGGGAAAGTTCTTCGATTGCATTGCGGGAGGATACTTGCAATGGCGTTACTTTACCGTCGCGGGTTTCTACAAATGTCCCGCCGCCTTTGGTGGCATAATATAATTTCTCGGCTTCGGGCCATGCAACGACTGCTAAAATGGGGCGTCCTGCTTCTACTAATGCAATGTGAATGGCGTATTCTCCGGTTTTATCGATGAAGTCTCGCGTGCCATCTAAAGGATCGATTATCCAAACAAATGGTTGTGTTAATTGTGCGTCCTGGGATTTATGGGTTTCTTCGCTGAGATAGCCAAATTCTTGCGTGCCAAAACAGGCTTGCAGGTTGTCTAAAATATAATGGTTGGCGGCTACATCTGCGGCTGTTACTGGGCCATCTTTTTTATCTTGAATTTCCAGGTTGCTGGTGTCGGGTTCGCCGCGATAATAAGAACGGAGGATATCTGCGGCACCCCATGCTGTTTGGCGAGCGATCGCAAGTATTTCTTCTAACCCTTCGTATAGGTTTTGTCCCAAAGATTTTAATTCTGTCACTTTACTATCCTTTGTTAGTTTTAGGTTACTTCGATTATTTTATTGGAGTTTTGAACCGCCAAGACGCCAAGAACGCCAACAGAGAACCAGAGGTTTAAGTCAATTTCAACCGCCAAGACGCCAAGAACGCCAACAGAGAACCAGAGGTTTAAGTCAATTTCAACCGCCAAGACGCCAAGAACGCCAACA
>NZ_JBHFNP010000096.1:0-44963 GCF_041929235.1 Microseira sp. BLCC-F43 | reverse complement strand
ATAATCTACTGGCTTTGACCTAGATGATAATATTGATTAATCTTAACTAATATTGACGGCAGATAAATCTGCTCGTGTCGCGTTTGGGCCCCGCAATGAATTGACGGGGCTACCACGCTCCCGTAATTTTTAGGTGTGGTTTACTTCGCAGCCGATGATGAGGATATTGAACCTCAAGATGCTGAGTATGCAGACATATTGTTTGCTTGTACTCGGCATTTAGTAGAGGCTATCAAGCTGCAAAATCATAACCCATTGCTCGACTGGATGAAAGAGGGCTGGGAATCCCTCAAAGATATAGCACTGACAGAAATCTCATTTGAGGGTTTGAACTTGGAGGGGCAGATTTCCCAGTTTGCTAAAATTACTGCCAACCTACGGGCAACACCAGACAAGCGGCGAGAACTGCGCCAGAAAATTAATGCAAATACGCCCTCTCTGGTAGATGCGTTGAACGACTTTATCAAAGAAGCACAAAAATCCCTGGCAAAAGATTGTCGGGGAATTGTGATGATTGCCGATAATCTAGATCGCATTGTAGAAATCAAAGAGGAAGGGAAGCCCAGCAATTACGATGAAATTTACCTGAATCGGAGTGAAATTCTGCGAGGATTGGCGTGCCATGTTATCTACACGGTGCCTATCGCAATGGTGTATTCAGGAAGAGCAACCCAGCTAGAAGATAATTACGATAAGCCTGATGTGCTACCAATGGTAATGGTACGAAATCCAGATGGGAGTGAGAATAAAGCTGGACTGGCAAAACTGCGCGAACTTGTCTGTCGCCGGGTTGTTCTGATTGAACCAAATTTAGCGCAAACCTTGGAAGGTGCGGTTGATCGATTGAATGTTCCACCTGTATTTGATAGCCCTGAGACGTTGAAGCAACTATGCTTGATGAGTGGTGGACATGTCCGAAATCTGATGCAGTTGATTCAAAAGGCGATTGACTGGACAGACTCACTGCCCATCACGGCAAAAGCGGCTAGACGGGCAATTGAGGAGACAAGGGAAACCTACCAAAAGACTGTTCAGGAGCATCAATGGGAGATTCTGGCACGGGCATGTTATCTAAAGCAAGCAGATAATAACGAAGAGCATCTGCGTCTGCTGTTGAATCGCTGCCTGCTGGAATATCGCTATTATGATGATAATGAGTCCCTCAACATCTGGTGCAATGTTCACCCGTTGATTGAAGGCATTCCTAAGTTTCAGGATGCGCTGGCAAAGGTTCGATCTGTATGAGTACCGCCAAATCACCTGAAGATACCGCACCTTCGAGGGAAGAAGTTTATCAAGCCCTCGTGAGATCCTTGCGGCGCAGAAAAGGCTTCGGAATTGTCTTCGTGCAATGCTCTCCAGCAGAAGCCACCCAGTTGATACAGCGAGTCCAACAGGATTTACCTCAAAAAAGAGTAGCCGTTTTACAACTGACAGAACCAATTGATAATCTCTATGACCTTGTTGCTAATCGCCCAGAGCGCAATGAATTGAATATTCTGTTCATTCAGGGGCTAGAAAAGTCGCTGGAACCCTATATTAAACCCGGCTACGGTGGCGAGGGTAACTATTACAATTTAGATACCGTTCCGCCCATCCTCAGCCACTTGAATCAGCGGAGAGAAAACTTTCGCGATCGCTTCCCTAACATTTGCTTTGTCTTTTTTCTGCCTCCATTCGCTATCAAATACTTTATTCTCCGCGCTCCAGATTTTTTTGATTGGAGTTCAGGAGTGTTTGAATTTTCATCGGATTCAGCGCTTTTCGCTCTAAAGCGTGTTTTTAAGGCTAAAACTCTCAAGGCATTAAGTGATGCTTTTTTATCTCTGATTCGAGGTGAAAGAGCGTCAAACTTAGAACGAGCAATTGCCTACTACAAAGACCTTCTAGAAAATCAACTCACAATTGGCGATCGCTTAGGCGTAGCTAACACTCTAAAAGCCTTAGGTGATGCATTTTTGTCTCGCATTAGAGGTGAAAGGGCATCTAACTACGAACAAGCGATCGCCTATTACGAGAAAGCTCTGGCGATTTATAGAGAAATTGCCGATTTTTATGGCGAGGCTAATACCTTGAAAGCTTTTGGTGATGCCTTGCAGGTTCTCAAGCAATACGAGAAAGCCCTCGACTATTATGATGCAGCACTGGCAATTTATCAATCAACAGACTTGCACGAAAGCTGTTATAAAGTCTGGCTTAGTCGAGGCATAGCGCTTAAAAACTTGGGACAATATCAGAAAGCACTCTCAAGTTTTGATGCTGCTCTAAAGAGCAAGCCAGATGATGCTGCATCTTTGTACAACAAAGCCGGATGCTATGCCCAACTAGGTAACGCTGAATTAGCCTTAGAAAATCTGCAACGGGCAATAGAATTGAATCCTGAAAAATACATAAAAATGGCAAAAAATGACTCGGCTTTTGATATTATTCGGGATAACGCTCGGTTTCAATCTTTGTTTTCATCGGATGAATAGGCTGGTGTTTGTAATTGAGTTATCTGTGTAAAAAATGGGTTTAAAACTAGAAAAAGTCATTCCTTGGGGTCGTTCCATGCCAGAATATGTCAGGATGTTTAACCTGACACCAAACGACCTCAAATTAAATATTCTCGACTGTGCTGGTGGTCCTGCTAGTTTCAATGCAGAAATGATGCGCCAAGGGTACAAGGTAATATCTTGCGACCCGGTTTATCAGTTTTCTGCCGATGAAATTCAAGCGCGCATCCAAGATGCTTATCAAACTGTTATTGAAGGCATTCGAGCTAATTTAGATAGCTATGTTTGGCAAGATATCCAATCCCCAGAACATTTGGGGGAAATTCGCATGGCAGCGATGCAACAATTTTTAGCTGATTTCCCACAAGGACAAAAAGAAGGGCGTTACCTAACTGATGGGTTGCCCACTTTGCCATTTAATACAAATCAGTTTGATTTAGCTTTGTGTTCTCATTTTCTATTTACTTATTCCGAGCAATTTTCAGCAGAATTTCATCTAGATTCAATTCTGGAAATGTGTCGCGTTGCCCAAGAAGTGCGGCTGTTTCCCCTTTTAAATATATCGGGGGAAATATCGCCGAATCTTGCGCCAGTCATGACTGAATTAGAAATGCGCGGATACACCCTGAAAGTTGAGCAAGTTCCCTATGAGTTTCAGAAAAGTGGCAACCAAATGTTGCAGGTCATGAGAATTTTAGATTTCAGATTTTAGATTTTAGATTTCTATTCAATCTGCCATCTCAAATCTAAAATCTGCAATTCACTCAGACTCGAAGGCATTTTCTATGGGAACTAGATGGCAGCCGTGAATTCTCCAAGTACCGTCTAGCTGCTTTTCCATTAAGTAAAGCGCCCTGACGGGAATTTCATCAGGACCGAGTAGGAGGACTGGTTGCGCTAAAGCGCCATTCACAACAGCCAGGTCGTCAAATATCACAGAACGGGGACGATAGACGGGTTGGTAATAATTCTTAACCATTTGCAGGAAGTTTTCCGGGTTTTGGAATGTTTGCTGAATCCCCGGACTGGCAAAGGCGAATGCACCAACGGCATCGTCGTTTCTAAAAGCTTGAAGTTGGCGTTCGATCGCAATGCGAATCGAGGCGCGATCGGTTTCAGTAATTTGCATACTGGGTAGCTTTTATGCTTAGAGCGCTGCTAATTATATCTACTTAAATTATAGAAAGGCAACCTCTGGCTTTGGTAGAGTAGTTTGACTGTTGGGGTTGGTATGAGATATGCCTCCCTTCCGCTGCGCGAACGCACTTGCTCCTCGTATATGCCATCAGGTTAAAACCTCCGGCTACACAAACCAAGTCCGCAAGCCAATAACTGGGAGAAAATTACATGCTCCCCGTGTAACATATTGATAATGCTTAATAGAGACGTTATCTACAACACAATGCTAAATTTTGTCAACATAAGAAAAACCGCGTCAGGCTGGGAATTTGACAGCGAAGAGGATTTAGAAGACTTTGTCTGGCCTAATTTAGCGCCGCTATTCGGTTTAACGCCGCTAAAACGACAACACATTGTCAAAGGTCAATTTTGCGACATTTTAGCGCTGGGTGAGAATAACGAGTTAGTCGTGCTGGAATGAAAAAATGCGGAAGATAGAGGCATTGTTCACCAGCTTACTCGTTATTACGACGCCTTGCGCGACGAGAAACCGTTTAGCGACCAAATAGATTACGATCGACCTATTAAATTAGTGGCAGTTGCCCCAAGTTTTCATCGAGATAATTTTACAGATAGGAAGTATTGCCATTTGTCTGTTGAATTTTTACATTTTGAAATTTTGACGGATGAGGGAAGGTTTTATTTACAGTTAAAAGACGTAGATACCGAGAAAGTTTTACAAGTAGAGATTCCCTATCAGCAGAAAGATAGTACTGAGGATATACCTGCCCCTCCAAATGCACTTGATAAACGACTGGCTAACTATGATTCTAGTCAACGCGAAGAAATTTTGACGTTTAGGCGTAAAATTCTCAGCTTTGACAGTCGTATGCAAGAAATTACTATGGCTGGTAGTATCAAGTATGGAAACGGAACGAATAAAACAAGTAAAATATGTGCTGAGTTGTATTTCAATAATAAAGGGTCAATTATACCATTTTTATGGCTCCCCTTAAAAGGTCGGCGAGCTAAACTGTGTACAGATTGGGATGGTCATGCTTTATTAGAAGGTTTTGTAGACAAGGGTATCCGCGTAAAAAACCCATACAATAAAGTTACAGCAGCCAAACTAGAAGAACTAAGTAAACCCCGATGGGGAATATACTATGCCGCCGAGCGTAAATTCTTGAGAACATACAGGAATAGACAAGATTTGGTATCTGATTCAATGGAAGCCTTTGTTGATTTGGCATTAGAAAAGTGGCTAGGGAGACTTAGATAGTAAAGAAGGCGATCGCTAGCGATTTTGAAGATGCAGTTCAAGAAGCTTGTACCATGAGGGAAAATCTGGATGCGATTGTTACGCGGGTTCGCGCAGACTTCGCAGGCTCTACAATACCAATTTTCTCAGCCGGGGAGTTATTGCAAAACTTTCCTGAAAACGAGGGCAACTCAGACTAGCATCTGGGGAAATTAAGCGATCGCTTGCACCCCAAACTACCTCATACTGGAAACAGCGTCCTCTGGAGTTCCCTATGTCCCCCGAAACCGTTCCCGTAAAACCCGCCGTGTTGATCGTCATCATTAGCGAATCTGTAATGCAAGACCGCCTGATCAAGCTGCTGAAAACCCACAACGTCAGCGGTTACACCATCACTCAAGCACGGGGTGAAGGCGGACACGGCAGACGGATGGGAGATATTGCAGGCTATAACACCAATATCGAGATCAAGACCCTCGTTTCCCCAGAAGTATCCGATGCTATTTTTATAGCTTTGAAAGAAAATCAGGACGGTCACGCCTTGATCGCCTATCGACATAATGTAGAAGCCTTGTACGATTGAGATAAAATCTAAAATCGGCGTTCCCAGGCAAGAGGCAGGGAACCAGCTAAAATCCGCGTTCCCTGGCTCTTGCCTGGGAAAGAGCTAAAATCTAAAATCTAAAATCTAAAATCCTTGCATCCCATGTCGCAAATTGTCTGGATCGCCCGTCACGGGAACCGCCTCGACTTTGTCAACCCCGACTGGTTCCTCACCGCAGAACGACCCTACGATCCGCCATTATCCGATGGTGGCGTTATGCAAGCTCAGCAATTAGGACAGCGCCTTAAATCAGAAAATATCGCCCATATTTTCGCATCCCCTTTTTTGCGAACCGTACAAACGGCGAACGAAGTGGCAGAAGCGCTCGATTTACCGATTAAAGTAGAATCTGGCTTGAGCGAGTGGTTAAATCCCCAGTGGATGCCGTCGATGCCGGAAAAACTGCCGCTGGAAGTATTGCACCAACAATATCCGCGAATTGACCTTAGCTACACTTCCAGAGTCATCGCCGAATATCCCGAAACGGGGGAAAAAGCACTTCTTAGATCTGGAGAAACCGCCAAATGCCTCACCGATGAATTTTCAGAAGATATCCTGCTGGTGGGACATGGTGCATCCGTAATCGGCACGGCAATGGGGTTACTCGGTGGAACTAATCAACCGGAAATTAATGCGACTTTGTGTTGCTTGGTCAAAATTGTGCGTCAAGATCGAGAATGGGTAATGGAACTCAATGGCGATACCTCCCACTTGAGCGAAACTGAAAAAGTAATTCGGTTCCACTAGATAACTCAAGTTGCTAGCGATCTCATGCATAGTTGCTCATGGCTAATGGCTAATGGATCGAGCGGGTGCTATATTAGTAAGCTGCTGTAGCTCTCGCTATTAGCTGTGAGCTATTAGCTATTAGCAATGCCCAATGGTTATAAATAGCAAATTGCGTTAGATATATGACGTTATTATTGGCAGGGGACATTGGCGGCACTAAAACAATTCTGCGCTTGGTGAAGTCGCCAGATTCTGGGCAAATGTACAGCTTAGATGAGGCAACTTACGCCAGCGGCGAATTTCCAGATTTAGTGCCGATGGTGCGGCAGTTTCTCCAAGCAGGTGCCGAACATTTGGGGTATGTTCCCGCACCGGAGAAAGCTTGTTTTGCGATCGCAGGCCCTGTAGTCAACAATACAACCAAGTTGACCAATCTGACTTGGTTACTAGATGCCAAACGTTTGGAACAAGAATTAGCCATCTCTAAAGTTAGTTTAATTAACGATTTCGCCGCCGTAGGTTATGGCGTTTTGGGACTCGGCGAATCCGACTTGCATACCTTACAAGCTGAAACACCTCAAAAAGACGCCCCCATTGCCGTTATTGGTGCAGGTACGGGGTTAGGACAAGGATTTTTAATTCCTGTGGGAGATACCTATCAAGTTTTTAGCAGCGAAGGCGGACATACAGATTTTGCCCCCCGCACCGAATTGGAATTTCAACTGTTGAAATACTTGATGGATAAACATAATATCCAACACGTATCCGTTGAACGAGTTGTTTCAGGTCAAGGGATTGTTTCAATTTACCAATTTTTGCGCGATCGCTTATCCCTCCCCGAATCTCCAGATATCGCCGCAGACATCAGAAGTTGGGAACAACAAGCTGGACAAAACGAGAAAACAATCGATCCAGCAGCAGTCATTTCCAAAGCAGCTTTAGAAGGAAGCGATCAACTCTGTTCCCAAACCATGCAAATATTTATAGAAGCTTATGGTGCAGAAGCAGGTAACCACGCCCTCAAACTATTACCTTATGGCGGTGTTTATATTGCTGGTGGGATTGCTGCCAAAATTTTACCTTTAATTCAAAGCGGAAATTTCCTCACTGCATTTACGCAAAAAGGTCGCATGAGTACGTTACTGGAAAAAATGCCAGTCCATGTCGTTTTAAATCCGCAAGTCGGTTTAATTGGTGCTGCGATTAGTGCTTCCCGGTTATAGGTTATAAAGTCATAATGGTTAACAGTCTAAAAGCACTTATTGAACAACCATTCCTGGCAGAAACTGACGACCCAGAGGCAAGATTTATCACCAGTGGCGTGAGTTGGCAAATTTATGAAGCTTTACTCGCAAAACTGGAGGATAACTCTCATTACCGCGTCACCTACTTGGATGGAGTTTGAGAAATTGTGTCGTCGTCTATAAGACATGAAAAACTCAAAAAACGTTTGGCTACCTTGTTAGAGTTTTATCTGATCGAGAAGCGAATTAAACACAGTCGAATGGGGAGTCCCACCCTGAAAAACCAACTCAAAAATGCAGGGAAAGAATCCGATGAATGCTACTGCATAGGAGAGGAAAAAAACATTCCAGACCTAGCTATAGAGGTAACGATCGCCAGTGGCAGCATTGACAAGCTAGAAAATTACCGACGTTTGGGAGTTGTTGAGGTGTGGTTTTGGGAAAAAAATCGACTCAAACTGTATCATTTACCGGAAGAAACACCCTCAGCATTTTTGGAAACTTACGGGTACGAACAGATTGCATCGAGTGAGTTATTGCCAGAACTTTCGATTTCCCTACTGGAACAATGCAGCCTAATTTCAGACCAAATTCAAGCAATTGACGAATTTGAACGAGGCATCAACTGAAAAAATTTCGAGCGATCGCCTAGTTTTTTACCGCTTAATTCTGTTCTTCGCTTGAAGTTGATGATTCATCAACCAATTGCCAGAACCCGAATTCTACCAACTGATATCATGTCCTTAGCTATCGGTAGTGTATGGATGGCAAGCTTGCAAGCTTGCTAATTGCTAATATAGTATTTTTCCTGACATTAGCTATTAGCAGTTACACAACCGTTGCTATTGGACATGATATGACCCGCAATCGTTGGGTTATAGTTCCATTTTGGATAGACAATCATAGACTGGCGCGACTGTCATCCTATGTATGGCTTTAAGCGGCTCAATTCTTATCAAGGATTAATTGTGCCAAATGTGGTGAATGCGACGTTTATTTTTATGATGCGGCAATTTTTTATCAACTTTCCCAAGGAATTGGAAGAAGCAGCAGCATTAGATGGATTGAGTAGGTGGGAAACTTTTCTGCAAGTGGTGCTACCTTTAGCCAAACCAGCATTAGCCGCACAAGCCATATTTATCTTTATGGGTGCGTGGAACAATTTTATGATGCCGTTGATTATTTTGTCGGAACGGGAACTGTTTACTTTACCATTGGGGTTAAATACTTTTAAGGGTCAGTACATCAGTTATTGGAACTATATTATGGCAGCGTCGATGGTTTTTACCCTGCCTGCATTGGCAATTTATGCCTTTTTTAACCGCTACTTTATTCGCGGGGTGACGTTTACGGGAGGTAAATGAATCAAAGAATTGCTAATTGCTAATTGCTAATTGGTAATTGGCAAGATAGAGAGAAAGGTTTGAGCCATTAGCCATTAGCAATTAGCCATTACCCATTTACCCTCGTTCCCACGACTCTGCCTGGGAACGCCATTACCGTTTTTTGAGTTATGATATCTATTTTGTTTGAAGACAGAGTGTTAAGCATTCTCCGCTATGGCTGGACACAGTAAATGGGCTAATATCAAACGTCAGAAGGCGAGAGTAGATGCCGTCAAGGGCAAGGTATTTACGAAGATTTCTAGGGAGATTATAGTTGCGGCGCGCACGGGTATCCCAGACCCGGCGGGGAATTTTCAGTTGCGGACTGCAATTGAAAAAGCCAAGGCGGCGGGGATACCCAATGACAATATAGAACGCGCGATCGCAAAAGGTGCTGGTAAACTAGGCGCAGATGGCAATAGCCTGGAGGCTATTCGCTACGAAGGTTACGGTCCAGGCGGCGTTGCCGTTGTCATCGAAGCGCTGACAGATAATCGTAACCGCACCGCCGCTGACTTGCGCGCCGCTTTGAGCAAAAATGGCGGTAATCTGGGGGAAACAGGCTGCGTGTCGTGGATGTTCGAGCAAAAAGGCGTGGTGCTAATTGCTGGTGCAGTCGATGAAGATCAATTGTTGGAAGCTTCCCTGGAAGCGGGTGCCGAGTCTTACGAATTAATCCCAGATGAAGACGACGAAGATGAAGCGGCGGCTTTTGTTTTTACCTCGGTGGCAAATCTGGAAACCTTGGAGCGAAGTTTAAAACAAAAAGGCTTTGCCGTCAAGCAGTCGGAACTGCGCTGGATACCCAACAATACCGTCGAAGTCACCGATCCCTTGCAGGCGCGATCGCTCTTAAAATTAATGGATGCCCTCGAAGACCTCGACGACGTGCAAAACGTCACCGCTAACTTCGAGATGGCAGACGAGTTAATGTCTTTGAGCCTCATATAATCGATGGCAGATTTTAGATTTCAGATTTAAGATTTTCTTTAAAATCTGGAATCTAAAATGTTACAAATCCTCTCTTTCTACTATCCCTCTTGACTAAGAAAGCGCTAAGGTAGCGATGTTGTCAAAACCAAGTGCGAACAATGTCAGAATTTCAAGATTTTCTGCAACATAAATTTGCCTACGTCGCCATAGGAGAGTTCAAACCCGGTAAATTTCAAGCAGCAGAGCAACTCTACGATAAAGCTGTTTCAACTTATACTCACGGTTTTAAGGGAGCGTACCTGATGCAAGAACCAGGAACTGATAGAGGAATTGCCGTCATTTTTTGGGACAGCGTAGAAGATATGGAAGCCAATCGCAGCGAGGCTTATCAAGCAATTGTGGAACAGATGACGCCGTTATTTGCTCACCCGCCAACCACGGCTTTGTATGAAGTCGTAAGCGAAATTCCGGCAAAAAATAACGAAGAGTAACAAAATAATCAACGGGGGTAGGGGCACGGCATCAGTAAGTTTTGTCGCCAGCTCAAAGTTTTTCTTTAGCCTTAGCCCCTACAATGTGTCCCAACTTCACCCAACAACAAGAAACCCGGTTTGTTTGAAAAATAATCAACGGGGGTAGGGAACATCATGAAGTTTTTTTCCTTTTCCCTACTACAATGTCGCGTCACTTTCCCCCCAGAAGATTACCTATATTCCTTTATTCTTTCTTCTTTCTTGGCGTTCTTGGCGTCTACCCTACGGGAAGCCGCTAGCGCGTCTATGGCGGTTCAATAAACAGATATTCTTCAGGTGGGAAAGGACTAATATCGATGATTGAATCAAATCTGATTTCAGCAATTCTAGTGGCTCAAGGAGCCGAATATCAGGCTGTTTGTCGCGGATTAAGCCGCGTTAGCACTTCCACGCCGCCAGTTTTTCCCATTCCAATGGGACCAAAACCGCTGACTCAATATCTAGAAAATCTGCAAAATACCGGGCATTTTTTTCATCCCCATTCAAGAATTTTGCTGATGGGTCTATGCGGGAGTTTAAATCCTGCCCACAAAGTTGGAGATGTGGTGCTGTATAAAAGTTGCCTCAAAAGGTGGGATGAAGTCAGGGATGAAAACGATTTGCCATTGATTCCTTCTACACTACCACAGCCGTTGAACTGCGACCGCTACCTCACCAGCCAAATTCACGCCAAATTATCACAAAAAGCCGCAATAGTCAAGGCGCTTACTAGCGATCGCTTTGTTGGTGCTGCCGCTAGTAAGCGCCTTCTAAGTCAAATTTATCAAGCCGATGTTATCGATATGGAGGGATTTGCCGCCTTAGAAATGCTCTCTCAAGCTGGAATCGCTGTAGCTATGGTAAGAGTTATCAGCGATGACTGCGATCGAGATATGCCCGATCTTAGCAGTGCTTTGAGTCCTAAGGGTTCGCTTCAACTTTTACCCTTAGCAATTGCCACAATCCGACAACCCATCGCCGCCAAAAGACTGATTCAGGGATCGTTACGGGGACTGGGCGCGTTACAGGAAGTGACAGCAGGTTTGTTTGCTAATTGCTAATTGCTAATTGCTAATTGCTTTTTTTACCCTCGTGACCACGGATCTGCCTGGGAACGCCATTAGCCATTAGCCATTAGCCATTTTTCAAGATGCCATCTTCCATGTAAGCGATGTTGTCGGCTAAGTCGATAATCCGGGGATCGTGGGTTACCATCAACACCGTGCAGCCTCTTTCTTTTGCCAATTCGCGCAGTAATGCCATTACCGCATGACCGTTTTGGGAATCAAGCGCGGCGGTGGGTTCGTCTGCCATAATTAGCTGGGGATTTCCGGCTAAAGCACGGGCAATCGCTACCCGCTGTTGTTGTCCCCCAGACAAACTCGACGGCTTCAAATTCGCTTTGTCTTTTAAGCCCACCTGTTCTAGCAAACGTTGAGCTTCCTGTTTGGCTGCTTTTCCTTTAATGCCTTTGAGGTTCAGCGCCACTTCTATATTTTCAGCCGCCGTTAATGCGGGAAACAGGTTGAAATCTTGGAATATAAAGCCAATATTTTGCAAGCGAAACTGGGCTAGCTGCGAGCGCGACATTTTGGTAATGTCTTGTCCCAGCAAGTAAACGTTACCAGATGTGGGGGTTAGCAGTCCTGCTAACACTGACAGCAGGGTGGTTTTCCCAGATCCCGACGGCCCCATCAACAGTTGGACGCTGCCTTTTTGGATACTCCAATCAATTCCTTTCAAGATGCGAGCTGTTTCTCGTCCGGATTTAATCGTCATTTCCAGCCCCTTAACAACAATTGATTCTGTTTCGGGACGATGCAACCCTGTTGGAGGCGCGACGGTCTGACTTCCCCCGCGAGTCAACCCTTTAAATTTAAGTTGAAAAGTGTTAAAGGCAGTCATCCGTTTTACTCTCTTTTAATTACAGTTTTGGCTTTTTTAGCCGTTCAATTATTGTGTTTATATCGAACTAATAATCTTGATTTGATTATTCTATCTCATGCTAATTATAGCTATTTTTTTTGATTATTTGAACGATTTTTCTTGTTTTTTTTATGAGTTTTTGTATTGGTTTTGTGAAGAAACGATGAAGACGGTAAGGTTTAATCGATTCATCCCCATAAAATCACTAATAAATTTGCGAAAAGCGATTAACCTTTAAACACAATAGCCGGATCGACCCGCGTCACTTTTTGGATGGCAAAACCGGCGCTAGCGACACACATGGCGACGGTAATGCCGAAGACAGCGATCGCAGACCCAGGTGTAATTAAAATTAAAATTCCTTGCGTCGCGGCTGTCCAAGTTGCCACTCCCCAACACAGCGCCATTCCTGGTATATATCCCAACACCGCCATCCACAAAGCTTGCTCTACAATCACGCCGTAGATTACTAAATCTGACGATCCCATTGCCTTCAAAGTTCCATATTCCTTCAAGCGATCGGACACCGAGGAATAAAGAATTTGACTGACAATCACCGCCCCAACAACGACACCTACAACGGCTCCAATACCGAGAACAAAACCAATTCCAGACCGCCTCGCCCAATAATCTTGAGTTAGCTTGGACATTTCAGCCTTGGTATAAGCACGGGTATTGGGCAAAGCTTCTTCTAGTTTTTGCTGGAGAGATTCTATGCTCGCACCCGGTTTAGCTTTTACTAGGATAAAAGACAGCGGCTCGATAGTTTGACCGGGTCTTACCCGACCCGACAAAATCGCAAAGGGATCGTTAGAAGATAAAGCTTGAGGTTCGGGAGGAAAATTACCATCTGTTAAAGCACAATCGACATTTTGGTCGGCGAGGTCGCAGGGTATTTTTGCTTTTATTGGGGAATTTACATAAGTGTAAGCCGTCTCTAAAGATGCAAACATTAAATCGCCCAACACAAGGGATTTAGTTCCTCGCGTTAAACCAACGATATGCGCTGGAAGCGAACCAACAACCCCGACATCGCCCCTTCGTTCCGCGTGCAAAGCAGACAAGCTATTCTCGTCTACCATGACCGTGTAAGGAATTTTTAAGGTGCTTATAGTTCCTTGGGTGATATTCCAAGGTTGAAATAATTGTCCATTTGGCTCAAAACCAACTAGCGTCACCGAACTTAATTGATTTTGAGAATTCCGCCACGCCGCACCCCGAATCATTAAACCTTCAGCTGTCTCGACGCCTTCCACATTTTGAGCAGCAGCAACGAGGTCGTAGGACATCGGTACTGTCAGACCCAGGTGTACCATATTTCTGGAAGACACCCAGATATCTGCCTTGGAATTGTCAATTAACTGGGATGTGGAACGAGTGAACCCAGCTTGAATGCCGGTTTGAATCGTCACCAGGCTAACTGCAAACATAATCCCAGCTTGCGCTACAAGGAAGCGAGGAATATCTTCTAGCAGGTTTTTACGAGCAAGTGACGGCATAAGGTTAAAGGGGTTATGGGTGATGGGTGATGGAGAATTAGGACGGGTTAGTTCCTAGTTTCCTTCTGACGGATAGTACGATCCTGTTTCAAGGGTTGGATCTTGTGACTATTGCCTCCTAATCTTTAATATGTCTGGCAACCGATGACTTATGCAGTTCGACCTCCTGTAGTATTGATCTGTGCGATCGTAAATATACTTGTTCAAAGCGAGCCCTTGCGTGGGTCTTGTGCAACTTTGAGTTCTGACCTAAGTCTTTCCGACAACTACAAGGGAATACACATCTATTCCCTAAGGGTTGTTGATAAATTTTTTCACCGGCTGCACTATTGTTAAGGTATGAGGTGACGCGCCGTCGTAGCTTCGCCCTGTTGACTCATCCATTTGGGTGATGGGAAAACGGACGGGCAGGATGCCCATGCCACAAGAAGCCAAATATTTTGGTCGCCACGGGCAGGATGCCCATGCCACAAGAGGCCAAATATTTTGTCGCGTGGGCGTCGGTGCCTACCGGGTGTGGTCAAAACCCATTGGTGATATCAAAAAAATTTCCCCGCGTCAGGAGCGTCCCGACGTCCCCGCGTCAATCTCTACCAACTACTTTTGACCGCACCCGTGCCTACCCTTTCTATTGGTGCAAGATCTGACGCCAGGAAGACGAGTGATATGCCGCGGCACGCTTCACGAACGCATCATATCGTTTCCTTAGGCATCGGAATTACGACCTGTAGGGGCTTTTCTTGCAATTAGCAATTAGCAATTAGCAATTACCCAGAAAGCTAATCATTCCGATGCAACCGGATTTGATATCACTTCTTTTCGCAACGATGATGCACGCTTGCTATGGTTAGAGTGCCAGCCTTCTTATTCCCACGTGGAGGTAAACTATGCCCTCGCCGTTTCCGGGAATGAACCCTTATCTGGAACACCCCGAATTGTGGGCGGAAGTTCATAACCGTTTAGCTATTGCAATTGCTGAAGCGGTTGGACCGCAAATTCGTCCCAAGTATCGCGTTGCAGTCGAGAAGCGAATTTATCAGACAGTCGATCGGGAGTCTTTATTAATTAGCATTCCAGATGTGAGTGTAGCGCGAGCGCTCACTTCCTCCACACCTACTGAAACCGCCGTTGCAGTTGCCCCTCCACCCACCAAACCTACCACAGTTACAGTCCCCATGCCAGAAGAAGTGAGAGAAAGCTATCTGGAAGTGCGGGAAGTTGGTACGGGGGAAGTGGTGACAACTATCGAACTCCTTTCCCCTAAAAATAAGCGCAAGGGAAAGGGAAGAAAAGCTTACCTTAGCAAGCGCCTACAAGTGTTAGGAAGTTTCACCCATCTTGTGGAAATTGACTTGTTACGGATGGGGAAACCGATGCCAATTATTAGTCCTAATATTGAGAGTCGCTATCGCATTTTGGTGAGTCGCTTTAATCGTCGTCCCCAAGCAGAATTGTATGCCTTTAACCTGGCAGACCCGCTCCCGACTTTTCCGCTGCCATTACGTGAGGGTGATAATGAGCCAATCGTCGATTTGCCAAGTATTTTACACGGTGTTTATGACCGCGCCGGGTTTGATTTAGCGATTGATTATAATCTTGATGCCGTTCCACCTTTGACTGATTCAGAAGCAGCTTGGGTTGATACTTTGTTGCGAGAACAAGGCTTGAGGAATCATATCATGCCCGGTTCTTCACCCATAGTTAGGAATGACTTGGGAGAACGGTGACACGGTGATGGGTCGAGATTTTTATTAAGGGTAATTAGGCGGACATCATATCAGTAGTTATACCAAATCCGCTTCCATGACCCCCTTTTTAAATGAACCGCCAAGACGCCATAGACGCTTTCAGAGGCGCACTCGTTGAGTAGAACGCCAAGAAGAGAAAGATAAGAGGGGTTGTCGATCCGGATTTTATATTACTCGTTTGCCGACAGAAGAATACTTATTTAACGAACCACAGAGGACGCTCCAGAACGCAGAGAGAAGAGGAAAGAAGAGATAGGTAATCTTCGATTGGTCAGGGAGTAGTTGGCAAGTTGTACTTACGACGCTGTGCTTGTGCAAACTCTTCAAACTCACGAAAACGACCAGCCTCAAAATCATCTAATCCACTTTGGATACCTGTGAGATCTTCGCCTGCATTTGGCATATCGCTTCTTACTTTTCTGGCGCTTCCCACTCCAAAATCCTGGCTAGGAGTTCAGCAGCAACAATTGAGATATCTTTCCCCTTTCTAGCAGCTTCTTCAAGCAGTTTCGCCTCTGTTTCTGGACTAAGGTGTATAGATTTACTCGAGCTTTAAGAACTAGAACCGATCCTGAATCTGTTTCTGTTATATTAAACAGGACTTACGCACGACAATCCTAGAAACCGGGTTTCTTGCTGCGATCTTTAGTTCTCCCAGCGACGATTTTTCCTAGAAACCCGGATGGGTGCGCGTAAGTCCTGTCAAATTTATGTGGTTTGAGGCGCGTAATATCATTTCCGGTTGCATCGGAATTACGACCTCTAGGGGCAATTAGCAATTAGCAATTAGCAATTACCAATTACCAAGAAAGCTAATCGTTCCGATGCAACCGGATTTGATATAAGTCCTGTGTATCTTTCATCCAGCAGGATAAACTCGTCCTTTCCATGCGCCGCCGCGTCCTTGCCAGTGACGCAAGGCGGAGTCTATTGTCATCAATGTATAGAGGAATGCGATCGCAGGCAATGCAAACGCCAGCCAGCGCGAACAGCGATACAATTTGATCGTGGGTAAGTAAGCTATAGCCATGAGTAACCAAGTGGTAAAACCGGCGATCGCTGCTAACCAATTCCCCGTTAATCCACCCCAAATTCCCCCCACAGGTGGAACAATATAAACCAGGGTCATCGCGATTAGCGTTCCTACTAACAACCAAGGGGAATAATTTAATTGAGTAAAAGCTGTCCGCGCCACCATATCCCAAATTGTCGCTAAAGAATCATAAGCACGCTTGCTGCGGGTGCGATGGCTAAGTCCTAACCAAATGCCATTTTTGCTGGTAGATTTTACCGCTTGACCCAAAGTGCAATCGTCAATTAAAGCATCGCGCAATGTTTCAATCCCGCCAATTCTGGTTAACGCTTCGCGGCGAATTAAAATACAACCTCCAGCAGCAGCGGCGGTAGAGTATTTGGGATTGTTTACCCAGCGGAAAGGATAGAGTTTTTGCAAGAAGAATACGAAGGCGGGAATTAACAGTTTTTCCCAAAAACTTTGACAACGCAGCAGCACCATTAAGGAAACTAAATCTAAATCTTCTTGCTGCGCTTTGGCAACTAACCGACTGAGATTATTAACATCGTGTTCGATATCCGCATCTGTTAGTAAAAAATAATCGGGGAGGGGTGTTAGGGTTTCTGCCTTTTCAATCCCTTGCGCCATTGCCCATAGTTTACCAGTCCAACCGGATGGTAAAGCTTCAGCGGCGATAACTTGTAACCTGTGGCGTTTTAAGAGTGCTTCCGCCATTCCTTGAGCAAACTCTGCCGTACCATCGCTGCTGTGGTCGTCTACCAAGACGATGGTGAACTCGCCGGGGTAGGATTGTGTCAGGAGACTTCGCAGCGTCATGGGTAGCATCTCTGCCTCGTTACGCGCCGGAATCACCGCACACACCGATGGATACTCGTCCCCTTTGAGTTGGGGTGACTCCCTTTGTCCATTTTCCAGTCTTTGATCGCAACGCCAAAACTGTCCCCGAAAACAAAGCAATCCGATCCAGATTCCCAAGGATAGGGATGTCAGACCTAATCCAATTGCACCGATCATGTTAGAACTTTATCCACGCTAGGAAAAACATTTTACACAGGACTTAGGCAAAGAAACCGGGTTTCTCGGAAAAATCGTCGGTTTGGCAACGAAAGATGTACGCAGAAACTTTGGTGATACGATCGTTGCGCGTCAGTACTGCTGCATTGAGCTTCGCCTCGTTTTACAGGGAAGGTATAATTACTTTTGGTATAAATCTTTCAGCTCTCGGTTGCATCGGAATGATTGACATTTCTTGGTAATTGCTAATTGCTAATTGCTAATTGCTAATTGCTAATTCAGGACTGACGCAAGGGCGTTGCCAGAAACAAAGGTGAAGAGTCAATTTCTGGTTGCAAAACCAACTATTTTTCGGAGCGCCCTTAGTTTCTTTGCGTCAGTCCTGTAATTGCCCCTACAGGTCTTAATTCCGATGCAACCGGAAATTTATTTGACAGCACGAGGCAACATTATTAAGCTGCGGGATCACCTAATTTGAGAGTCAAATTTTCCCTTCTTCTTGTGGGGTGGGACCTATTGCCCGCCTCTTTATTGGATTTAAATGCTCCCGCAGCTTAGGACTTACGCAAACAAACAAGGGGCAATCCGAAAAATTGTTTGTTTGGAAGAGAGCAAGGTCTCACCTTTGTTGCTTTTCTCTTCTTGCGTAAGTCCTGATTATTTTGATTGGTGTAGGGACGGATTTTACAAATAACTTCTGCTGACAACAGATATGTTAAATAAACCCGCCCCGGTACGGTTTCGTCACTTCCAGAGCAAATTATAAAGTGCCTTGTTAGTTTGCTAACAAGGCACTATTGCAAAACTTACGCATCTGGGGACAGAAACCCGGTTTTTTCCCGGCTATTTAACTTCCCAACTGGGGATTTTTCGTAAAAACCGGGTTTCTTTGCGTCAGTCCTATATTGGATTTATCTCGACGTACTAAAACAGTATTGAAATGTGGGAAAATTCAGCTGTCAGCAATAATTTTCAGTTCAAAACTTTGGCGGATACCCGCTTGCTATGATTTGGCAGATTAATAGGCTCTGCGATGCATCATATGCCAAATCCAGATAGCAATCAATGCACCTATGACGGCAACAAAAAGTCCGGTCAGGCTAAAAGTAGCACTCGCAATGTATAATCTTCCTGTTGTCAAGAGGGTTGCTAAGGTTCCACCGATAAAAGCGCCTACAATTCCTAGCACCATTGTGGCAAGAATGCCGCCACCTTGATAACCAGGATAGATGGCTTTAGCGATATGCCTCCGGCACGCTGCGCGAACGCACCAGCAAGCAGACCTAATACAATCCATGCCAGAATGTTCATAGTTTTGACTCGTTGAAGGCTGTTTCCTAACAATTAAACAATAGCAAGCCGAGCCAGAAACCAGCATCTTCCAAACGAGATAAGCATCAAGTAAGAAACCCGGTTTCTTAAAGAAACCGGGTTTCTCATCGGAAAATTTAGCTTACCAAGAAACTCTGTTCCCTACTTTATGCCAAATCCAGATCGCCAGCAATGCCCCTAAAACGGCAACAAAAAGTCCGGGAAGACTAAAAGTAGTAGCCGTAAGAGATAAAGTTCCCTTTTGCAAGAGCGTCATTAAGGTTCCACCGAGAAAAGCTCCTACAATGCCTAGCAGGATTGTGGAAAGAATTCCACCGCCTTGGTATCCGGGATAAATCGCTTTAGCGATCGCTCCAGCCAATAGACCTAAAACAATCCATGCAATCAGATTCATGGCTTTGACTCTTTAAACGCCATTTCCTAACTCTTAAACTATAGCAACCACAATCTTTAACTGTCACCTTCCCAGAGATATAAGTTAATATATATCGATATAAAAATTAATAAATTATCGAGATTATAGTTTGATTAAGCAACCGATGGACTCACCCACAAGGTTGACAGGTTGTGTTGCCAATACGGCTTTAGATATATTTTTTTTGAGCAAAATCATATTTTAAAAACTTAGTATATACCCGGGTAAGTTAATATTATTTCAGGTTATATTATTTGAATTTATCGGCTATTGAAACCGTAAATTAAAAGTCACAAAAGCTAGAAAAATCTTAAGATTTTCTGAGCGATGACATGTTAGTTATTCGCGGGAAAAATTCATGCAAACCTTTGATTGGATTGTTATCGGTGGCGGCATTACAGGAGCCGCACTTGGCTACGAACTGACAAAAAAAGGCTTTTCCGTCCTCCTGTTAGAACAAAACGCCACACCCCAAAACGCCACGCGCTATAGTTATGGCGGTTTGGCCTACTGGTCTGGTACAACCGAACTGACGCGGCAACTTTGTAGCGAAGGTATCGAAAGACACCGCATCTTATCTCAAGAGTTAGACGGGGATACCCAGTTCCGCGAATTAGACCTAATTTTAACGATTGACGCCGATGATGACCCAGAACAAGTAGCGACAGCTTATCGTCAGTTGGCGATCGCACCTGCATTATTGAGCGTTGCAGAAGCTTGTCAAATGGAACCGTTGCTGAATCCGCACGCGATCGCAGGGGCGCTAACTCTCCGTCACGGTCACATCCAACCCGAAATGACTGCCCTTGCATACTGTCAAGCTGCGATGCGCGCAGGCGGCGAAATGCAAATCGATCGGGTAGTGGCATTCGTGAGCGAAAATCAACGCATCGTTGGCGTTACTACTCCCACCGCCACGTATTACAGCGAAAACGTCGTCTAGTGCGGGTGGTTTAAGTCGGATGCTGCTGAGAAATGCTGGTATTAATGTCCGGGTGTATTTCACCCAGGCAGAAACGATCGAAACGCCGCCAGTTGACTTGCAACTTAGCACCTGCGTCATGCCTGCCCAATTAAAACGTTTCCAACTCGAAGCAGCTGCTAGCGATAACGATGCTTTGTGGAATTCGCCCGGTTACGAGGTAGTACCGCCAATTTTAGACCCCGGTGTGTTTCAATTCCAAGATGGCAGCATCCGCATGGGGCAAATCAGTCGCGCCATCGCCGACCCCCATGCTAAAGTTGACCCAACCCAAAGCGAAGCCGACATGCGCGCCCAAATTGGCAAATTGCTGCCAACGGTGGCAAATAAACCTGGAACTTGGCATCATTGCTTGGTCGCTTTCGGCTACAATCGCCTCCCCGTGGTTGGTAAAATTCCCGGCTTTGAAGGCTTATATTTATTTTCTGGATTTACCAATCCGTTAGTATTCGTACCACCCCTAGCCCAGCGATTTGCCAATTGGGCAGCGGGACAGGAAGATCTGATAATTGCCCAATTATCGCCGATTGTGGCTAATTGCTAATGGCTAATTGCTAATGGCTAATTGCTAATGGCTAATTGCTAATGGCGATCTTGATAGTTCTGCCAGTCTTCTCCCGCGCAACCTAACTGTTAAGAAACTGTCCGTGTGAAGTATATCCTGATAGCAGTCCTTTTGCTCCTTGACTATGAAACGAATAATTCCTGCGATCGCAATGTTAATTCCTTTGTGCGTTGCAATTCCCGCACGATCCCCCCCAACCCCCCCTTGGTAAGGGGGGGCAGGGGGGGATCGCAGCCAACAACACAACAAGTCCTCGCCGCTTGCGTGGAAAATAAAGCCGAAACCCTACCGATTCCCTTTACCGATGTATCGCCCGACCATTGGGCGTTCAAAGCTGTGATGACAATGTATTATTGCGGCGCTTTTCGTCAAGCTACGCCACCCGCTTTAATCCAGAGACTGACAAATGTTCGTAGTCAGGACAATCCTCAATCTGAAAATTAACTAATCCCCCGTGGTAAAAAAAGTAAATTAACCCAAGTTGCTAGCGGTCTCAAACGTGAGGCTAATGGCTCAATCAGGCAAAATGCTCCCATTAGCAATTAGCAATGAGCAATTAGCAATTAGCAACCCCCAAGTTTATAACTAGCAACTTGCGGTAAATTGGTTGTATAAATTTGTTGATAGCGTACCCAATACCGATGGGTGTGAGGTGTATATGAAACTGAGAATTTTGGCGAGTTCCACCCTGCTAACTGCGATTAGCTTGGCAACTCCTGCTTTAGCTGCCAATCCCGAACATACCAGACAGCTGCTTTCCACCCGGCAATGTCAAGGATGCGATTTAAGCAATGCTGGGTTAGTGATGGCTAACCTGGCGGGTGCTAATCTCAGGGGGGCGAACTTGAGTCGTGCCAATCTCAGTCGTGCCAACCTGGCGGGTGCGGATCTGGGCGGTGCTAATCTTACAGGTGCGAGTTTGTTTGGTGCTGACTTGACTGGCGCTAACTTAAGTGGTGCTAACTTAAATGCTGCCGATTTGAGAGACACCCACTTGGTGGAAGCGAATTTAACGGGTGCCAGCTTAGGGAATGCTAACATGCTGGGTGCGATGGGAGTACCAACTTACGCAGGTACGGCTGAAGACTTCTACCGCATGGGTATGGCAGAAGCCGAGCGAGATAATTTTAACCGGGCGATCGATCTTTTTAACCAAGCCTTGACAATGAAACCCGAAATGGCGAATGCTTATCTGAGTCGCGGTTTGGCTCGCTACCATTTGGGCGATCCGACCGCCGCAATTGAAGATACTAAGAAAGCGGAAACTCTCTACATCGCCCAAGGAAATCAGGAAGGTCAACAATTAGCCCAACAAGTTATCAAAGGGATTCAAACTCCTCGTACAGCCAGACTGCGACCCGGTAAGGGAGATTTTCTCAGTTTTCTACAAGGGGTGGCAGGTATAGCGCTTCAATTTCTTCTCAGCTCTCCTTTTTAACGTTTCGTATTATGAGGGTAGCAAATCTCTGCTACCCCCCGCTTTCAAACAATGGAGAAACAGCGCCTTTTGTTTGTGACTAGCATCACCTAACTGGCAGATTATTGTCACTTTTCTATAAAGCTTGCGATCGCAAAGCATTACAGAAAGATAATTGATAGTAAAGCTATGGGTTGTTACTTGCTGCTTTAGCTGCCTTATAGGAGTTGACAAATGTTAGAAAAACTACTGTTAGCCACCACCCTAACTTTCTTGGTTAACCTTTTATTCGGAGTCAGTTCCCCAACTGCTACTCAAACAGATTTTAATCTGTTCTCCCCTCACGCTGCAACTTTAAATCTCAAGTAGATCTATATTGTTCTCGAATTCGTCGCACCCGTTGCTGAAATTCAGCACCTTGTTGCGGAGCGAGCATAGCGACAAAGTTAGCAAAACCCTGAATTGATGCGATTAAATCTGAAGAATGCCCCCAGTGTTTGCCTTCTAAGCCATCTTTTTCAATTTGATACAATGTAGCGCGAAAGCGTTTTAAGGTTTTCCGATCAACATTGGGTTTTTCATTAACAACTACACCCGTAACTTCTTGTTGCCCAGACTTGCGAAGGATTCTAGTTTTCTCTTCATTAATTGCCAATCCTTCATGGGCAACAATTGACTCTGTACGCCTGAGAATATTACAAATATGGCGCAGGTTCTCCCCAGAAGCCGAAAAAGTTAAATCGTCGGCATAGCGAGTATAAACAAATCCGAGATTTTCCGCCATCCCAAATAAACGCCGATCCAAACGACGGCATAAAATATTAGTTAGTGCTGGACTTGTGGGTGCGCCTTGGGGCAAGTGACGTTCGGAAAGGGCGACGTAGTAGGTTTTTCCGTCTAATTCAACTGCTGCGATATCGGGTTCGGTACACAATAAACCAAAAATTGTTGCGGCTGCTTCACAATAGCCAAATGAGCGAAAAATTCCTTTAATTCGCTGATAAGAAATCGAAGGAAAAAAGTCTTTTAAATCGAAATTTATAATGACATCAGCACCAACGTGAGGCTGGGCGTTACTCACAATTGAACGTCCGGGGCGAAAACCGTGGGCAGCTTCGTGCAGGTCAACTTTTTCTAGAATATTGCTTAATCTCCAATATTGTGCTTGTTTGAGGCGAGGCATGGGGGCGGAGTTGACACTCCCCCGGTAGGAGCGCGGGGGATTCTGTACTCAACGTCAGAACTTGCTCAACCAGGGTTGCCCCAAGTAGAGTAGAGGTTCCAACTCCTACAGCGTTACTTTGGGACTGCCCATCCCTAGCTTGCAGTGCAAGATTTAAAATATTTACCGCCGCGTTTTGATCTCTATTGAGCCTACATCCACATTTACAAACATGGGTGCGAGTTGATAGAGACTTTTTCACAATTGCACCACAATTGCTGCACTTTTGACTTGTGTATTGTGGTGCTACAGCAACAGCAACTCGCTCAAACTTGCAAGTAAAATACTCAATCCACTGTCTAAACTGCGACCATCCAGCATCGCTGATAGACTTAGCTAGACAATGATTCTTGACCATATTGCGAACGCTTAAGTCTTCATAGGCTACTAAGTCGTTAGACTTGCATACGTTTCTCGCGAGTTTCTTCGCGTGTTCATTCCGCTGCCTACTTACTCTCAAGTGTTTCTTAGCAAATCTCTTTCTAGCTTTACGGCGTCCGTTTTTACCTTTCTCCTTTTTGTAGAGCCGACGCTGAGCATGTTTAATAGCTTGCTCAGCCTTCCGTAAAAAGCGCGGATTTTCTTCCTGGTGTCCATTGGAATCAGTGTAGAAATACTCAAGCCCTACATCCAATCCAATTGCGTTTCCGGTTGGCTCAAATTGTTCCTTGATTTCAGTGTCAATTACCAGCTGGCAATAGTATCCATCGGCCCGACGCACCAATCTGACGCGCTTAATTGATTTAACCGGGTAAGTATGAATATCCCACTTACCCAGAAGTTTTAATTCACCAATACCTTTCTTGTCGGTAATGGCGATTCGCCGCTTAGTTCTATGCAATGACCATCCACTGGTTTTGTATTCGACTGAGCGGTTGTCTCTTTGGAAACGTGGGAATCCTTTCTTGCCCGGTTGGTGATTTTTGCAGTTTTCGTAAAATCGAGAAATTGCTGCCCATCCTCGTTCGGCAGATGCTTGCACTGCCATTGAGTTTAGGTCTTTAACAAAGGAGAATTCCTCGCGCAGCACCGTTGAGTAATTGTTCAAAGCAAACCTGTTAATCTTTGCATCTTTGGGTGCATCCATCCAGTAACGCAAGCATTTGTTTCGCACGAATTGTGCTGTGCGAATTGCTTCATCAATCGCTTTGTACTGGTGTAGTTTAGCCTTGATTTTGTACTCGATAACCAGCAAGGAAAGCCTCCTTTGTTATGTTTTAGTTTACCATGCACGCGGTTTTTATCGCGACATAACCCTAGCAGACCTCAAAGTCGATCTCATATTTCTGTCGATGCCAAACGGTACGCGCCTGAAGTTTCGCTCGATATCAGTCTCACGCGGTCACCCCGGTCTCTTGACGCGGGGTTTTCGCGGGCTATTCTATAAAGTTCGCCCAGTTCCCGGTATATTTCCCCCTGGCGACGGATTTCATCCGCCGGATCTTGCGGTACTGTGCCCTGAGCAGGCCAAAATCCCAAGCGAATCATCTCTTCCAGGATTACCTCTTCCCTGGAAGTTTGGCGGATGCGATCGTATAGTTCAGGACTTACGCAAGACGAGACCAGAAACCCGGTTTCGACCGTCAATCTCTGGTTGCCAAACCAAGGATTTTTCGGCTCGCCCTTAGTTTCTTTGCGTAAGTCCTATAGTTCTTGATGAGTGCGGGGTTGGGGTTGGTCAGACATAGAAATTTTAGATTTTGGATTCGACATTAGCTGTTTGGAGAAAACCAGTTTGGAGCGTAATATCATGTCGCTTCGCTTTGGTTGTGTATAGTAGGGGCGGGTTTTACAAAAGAAACCAGGTTTCTGTGAAAAATTGTTGAGCAAGGAAAGAGATCTAGGTCGCAACCCGGTTTCTTTTCTCGTTAAACCCGCCCTTACAACAACCCAAGGAATAAATAAACCCGCCCCGACCGTACACCACTTCGGATTGATATGATATCAGTCCTGAAGAGTCGAGCCAATGTTTCCCTGCGCCCATTTCTGAAACTATTCTTTAATTTTACATTGCCGAAGTTGAAATTCAACAATACCCGAAGCCAGAAACCCGGTTTCGACCGTCGATTTCTGGTTGCCAAACCAAGGATTTTTCGTTGAAACCGGGAATATGCCCGTAAGTCCTGAATCCTCTTGGTTTTAGCATTAAACAGCGCTTCCATAACAGCACTGACTGCGTGAAATCCGAAACATTTTTTAATTAAAACCTGCCAAAACGGCAACTTGGCTTTCCTGGGGTTAGTTATCTTAGTCGAAAGCGATCGCCCAACTTAGTAAATGTAGCGAGGAAAGTAAATATGAAGCTGGAAAACCTAGAGGACGGCCCAATTAAATTTGATTTGAGTGAGGAAGAACTCGAGGCAATTAAAGGGGGAATTTCGGCGGAACTATCAACTGATGCGATGGGTAAATTCCCAGTTAGGATTAGCCCAATTTCCATTTGCCCGGATGATAAAATAGATTTCCCAATACGCATTGGTGTGATTCGTATTTGTCCACCCCCTCCACCCTGTTGGCCATACAAGTGGTGTGTAATTGAAATCAAAGCATATCCGATAGACCCAATACCGGCAGAGTCAGTTTGATAAACCAATAATCCCACCCCTTGAAGGGGTGGGAGGATCCACACCCTATAGCAACTAAAATTGCTTGTGTCGTATTTCCACACTTCCAGGAGGTTTTATGAACAACGTCAGCGAGTTAGCAATTGACTATCTTGAGCGTTATAACTGCCCAATTTCTGAGGATTATAAAACGGTTTTGAGGGAAGCGTGTGAGATTAACCCACCACCCCACGGCAAGGCATGGTACGGTAATTTGTATCGCAAGTGCGCCTGTAATCCTGAGTGGTTTGCTAACTCCCTGATTCTCAATGCCGCCGAAGAAGGAAACGGCGCCAGACATGTTTGGGATTTCGCGCGGCAGGTGGAAAACCAGGAGTTCTCCCTGTTAGTTCGCAGTCATTCCATCGACGAATCTCGCCACTCAAAAATGTTCGTTGCGCTGGTTAATAGACTCTTCCCCACACAAATGGAAGCAGACTACCGGGCACAATTGCAAACGTTATCCCCCGAATACTATCACCACAAACATCCTCCGATTGAGCCAGTTTCTGACGATGAAATGATGGATGAAGAGCTTGTCATGGATGAAATTATCCAGATTAATTTGTTGGAGATTCGAGCATTGATTCTGCAACTGCTGCTACGTCCTGTGCTGCAAGCTTACGCTACACCTGCGGATATGCCCAAAGTGACTCGCATGTCCGACATGTTTATCTACGACGAGACGAAGCACATCGAGTATTCTGCCTACTGCATCGGCAAGTACATGGAGGGAAGCAATAGAGAATGGGTAAGAGATAGGATGATTTACCGTCAACAAACCGTTAATGAAATGTTCCTTGAAGATATTGAACTAGAGAATTCTGTTGGCACAACTATTTTGAAAACACAACAGAGCAATTGATTAAATTTTCACAGATTAGGGTGTTTCTACATGATAGCGGATTGCGCTTTTTGTGAGGGAAAGCCTTCTTCGTTTGTGTAGGGGCAGCATTAATGCTGCCGCTTACGCATTATGCGCCGTACTTCTTTTGGCTGCAAACCGCTATAGCACTCCTTTTTTCAGATTGGCTAGAGCGTTCTCAGCAGCACGCTTCTCAGCCTCTTTTTTGCTGCGACCTTTACCTTGTCCATACTCTTTTTCACCCACCAATACTTTAGCGAGAAATTCTGGTGCGTGAGGCTCTCCACCTGCATGAATTGTGACATATTTAGGGGGAGTTTGGCTAACGTTTGCCTGCACCCATTCTTGAAATCGATTTTTAGAGTCTACACTGGAGCGAATCTCAACAACATTCTCAGGTACGGAACCAAACAAATTTTCGACAAATTCGCGCACTGGATCGATATTTGAATTGTTATCCAAATAGTAAGCAGCAATAAAGGATTCAAAAGTACTGCTGAGCAAATTTGGATTCGTGAAACCTCCATCTCGAATTGCGCCTTTACCCAACCGCATTCTGAAATCTAAACCTACCTCAATAGCGAACCTTGCTAACTGTTTCTCATCTACCAGTGCCGCGCGACGACGAGTCAGTTCATCTTCTCCCATTTCCGGGTGACGTTTAAACAGATACTCGCCGCTTAAAAAAGTCAGGATAGCATCACCTAAAAACTCTAGGCGTTCGTTATTTTCCCCTTCACCAGGGTTTTCGTTGACATAGGAACGATGAGTCAGCGCCAGACGCAGCAGTTTTTCATTTTTGAACGTGGGAATGGTCATTTTTATCGATCGTACTGTTGTCATGGAGTCCATAAAAATTTTATCGCTTTTAGATGCGATCGCTCTCGACTTAGAAACCCGGTTTCTTCAAGAAACCGGGTTTATGAGACTCTGTCAAGCTGAGGAAAAAAGATTTCAAGCAGCCAGTTTATCGGCCTCAACTAAAAACAATTCCTGATTCTGCATTCGTACTTTTCCATCTTTTACAGCCGCATCAACAAACTTACTAAACTTGGCAAACTTCTTCCCATCGGGCTTACAAATAGAGCCAACTCCCTTATAGCAAGGGTAAAGCTGACGCATCAGGTTGCCAATCATAGAAAAGTTTGTAGCCTCACCTTTGCTTAACGCAGTCTGGATAGCTACTAGCAGATACTCGATAGCCTGATTGTAAGCAATCTGACACTGAACTGAATCTGTTTCTTTCTGAGTCATTGCTTCAACTAATTGAGGCAAATCGTCTAAAAAATAGAATTCCTTAGCAACTTCCTTCAGTTTTTGCTTGACATTACCTTTTTGAGCAAGGATTATGACTTTTTTGCCCAACTGATGCAGAGTGAGAACCAATTTTAAAAAGTCTCCATCTCCTGAGACAAGGATAACTATGTCCGGAGATAAATAGCTGTGAATATCCCCAAGGCAGTCAACCATCATTTTATTGTCTGCACTGTCCTTGATAGGACAAGGAACATCAACACAGTAACAACTAAGGCTCTTTAGCTTATCTTTTGCAGAAGCCTGGTTTTGACACTGTGAATTATAGTAGACCTTTTTGCTAATCAAACGTCCTTTGGACTTGGCAAAAGCCAGTAATAGATCGGCGTGTTCTAGAATTGACCAGACGTTTTGAAGATCGCAATATAGGGCTACTCGGGGTTCATGCTGGCTTGTTTGTACGCCAGCAGCTAGATGAGTATATGTCATCTTGGTATATCCTAATTCGTAGTTTGCTTGCTCGACAGCATCGGCAAACCACACATCTAGCTTTAGTCTTTTGGTTCCAGTCTCAGCGGTAGGACTTGTATTATCCTGCCCAGCACCGAGTCAACCCGTTGCCTGAGCATTCAACCTAATCTATGGTCAACCCCCTGACGGTTTAGTCAATGAATTGACCATAGATCAGGTTGAAAAATCAGATAACGGGTTGACTCGATGGGCAGGATATTGCAAGTCCTACCGCTGAGACAGCCATCAAGATTTGACGCTTTTGAGTGTGAATCTGTTTGCTATCTGTATGTGTCATAGCACAATTTAAATTTTTTGTCAATAGTTGTAGGGAAGATCCGAAATCTTCTTTCCAAGGGGAAAGTTGATGATTGCCGTGCCCCGACGCGCCACATCTGCAGGACTTACGCACTGACACCATATATGGTGGTTGCTGACACCATATATGGTGGTTGCGGTGCGTTACGCTGCGCTAACGCACCCTACATTTAGAGCTAAGAGGTCAGAAACCCGGTTTCTACGAACAATACCTTCGCCTTGCATCCGGCACCCTTTAGGGTGCGGCTATACAGACAAAGGCTGCCAAAGCAGCCTGCAATGATTTGAGCCTGCTTTGGCAGGCTTTGTTTGTGTAGCCACACCCTGAAGGGTGTGGGCGTTGTAGAAAATTGGCGAAGGTATTATACGAAGAAACCGGGTTTCTATGAAAAATCGTCGGGAATGTTGTAGGGGCTAAGGCTAAATAAAATTTCCCCTTGGAAAGAAGATTTCGGATGTTCCCTACGCGCCAAAGCCAAATCAGGTTTCTATTATCGTTGTGCGTCAAAATCAGCTGGAGTAGGGGCACGGCATCAGTAATTATTGCGCCAAATCAAAATTTTTCTTTAGCCTTAGCCCCTACAACGTTGTGTTATTTTTTCCGTCGAGCCAAAAACAATTCTTGATTTTTAACTCGGACTCGCCCATCTTTTACAGCAGCATCAACAAACTTGCCAAATGTGGAAAATTTCTTGCCATCAGGCTTAGTGATAGATGAAAATACCACATTTGGTGGAAAGCGCTTCAGCATCTGATTGCAAACGCGGGTATATACTGTAGCCTTACCTTGGCTTTGAACTATCTCAATCGCATCCAGCAGATGCTCTATCGCCCGTTCGTAAGGCATCTCAGGCGGGGCGGCATTTGTTTCTGACTGAGTTTCTGATTGAGTTTCTGGTTGAGTTTCTGGTTGAGTTTCTGACTGAGTTTCTGGCTGAGTTTCTGACTGAGTTTCTGGCTGAGTCTTATCTGCAACTAATGCAGGTAAATCGTCGATGATGTAAAACTCATCAACCAGCTTTTTGATCGGTCTACCCTCTAGCCCTTTGCGACCAAAAACTATCACGTCTTTATCGGTTTTTTGCAAGACATCGATTAAATTGTCACCGTAGCGATCGCCCACGACAATAATCACAATATCTACAGGGTCGATCCCGCAGTCTATCGACAATTGGAAGTCTACAGCGCTATCGATTCTCGATACAACATCAATACAATCAAAATCGAGATTTTCTAGAGTTTGTTTAGCTTTGTTTTCACGACTCCAATTGTTATAAACCTGACGGTTTACAACAGTTCCACGGGACTCAGCAAAAGTCAGCAAATTCTCAGCTATCTTGACATAGGGCGCAGTTTGATAGTTCCAATAAATCGAAACTAAGGTTTTTTGCGGTGCTTTTGGTTGGTTTGAAGCGAGATTGATGTTGGTCATTTTAGTATATCCACAACGGTAATTGGTTGATGCGACAGCATAGATAAATCGCGCATCTAGCTGCAACCAAGCTTTGTTCAAAAAACTACCACCAGCCACATGAGTTGGATGACAGTCTCAGCGGTAGGCTCCTTGGTATCCTGCCCAGCGTCGGGTCAACCCACTCGCCGAACATTAAGCCGAATATTTTGCCATCCTTTGATAGCTGAGTCAAGCACTTGAAGAGATATCGCGCTGAGTATTCAGCCAGTCGGGTGACAAGACACAAATGGGGATACTAATGAGCCTGCCCGCCGAGATTATCACCAACATCTTGCACTTTAGAATGCGGATTAGGCCGTTTTTATGTTTTTTACCACAATATCAATTTTTTGTCAATACTGCGATCAATTGGAATTATGAAACATCAAAATGAAGGTCAATTGTGGCTGCAAAAGATCGCTTTCATCAGGTCGTTAAAATTGCTCTAATTAGGACTTACGCAACTGGCATATTTTTTCTGTAGGGTGCGTGACGCGGCGAGAATATTTGAACGTAGCAATGGGATTTGTAGCGTCACGCACCAACCAACAATTGTGGCACTTGCGTAAGTCCTGTAATCAAAGATGGCTGGGACGTTACTCACGCTCCTTTACAGATTAAAGTGGGTGGTGTAGACATGGAGATCGATCTGGGAGCGGAACGATTGCTGGCAGCAGAGCGAGCTGGTGAGAAAATAGCGGTTGAAATCAAAAGTTTTCTGGCTAGCGCATCTGCAATTTCAGAGTTTCATACGGCACTGTGACAGTTTATTAACTATCGCGCAGCACTGCGGCGTGAAGAACGCGATCGCGTCTTATATTTGGCAGTTCCCGATCTGACCTATAACAGCTTTTTTCAGCTTGATTTTCCCGCATCAATGGTGCAAGAGAATGCCGTAAAACTGATTGTATACAACATTGAATCGGAGCAGATTGTTTTATGGAAAGCATGACAGATAAATTAATGCAATATCAGCAAATTGTGCAGCAATTATTGATGAGATATGCCCTGGTTAAGCCTGCTTATGGTGAGTTTGAAGTTGAAACTATTTTTGATACGGAGCGGCATCACTATCAAATTGTTCATTTAGGTTGGCATCATAACCGATGGATTCATCAATGCACGATGCATCTTGCTATTCGGAATGGAAAAATTTGGATTTTTTGTAATTCAACTGATCATGATATTGCGGCGGATCTTGTAGATTTGGGCGTACCAAAATCTGATATTGTGCTGGGGTTTCATCCTCCTTTTATGAGGGAATTGAGCGATTATGCCGTGGGGTAAATCTATCTACGTTCCTCGATAATAGTCTCGGAAACAGGCTTTCCTTCAACTTGAATTAACCGTCGCTGAGAAATTGGCTCGTACAAAGGATGTTTAATTTGTTTGACCAAGCCCGAATCAAGTAGTGCTTGATGAAATGCGGCTCGCTTGGCAATTTCTTCTTTATCAGCCAGAGATTTTTGAATTTTTTGGTTAAGTTGATGAAGTTCTTCTAGTTCAAGAGTTTCAAGCTGGCTCAATATTTGATTTAGAGTTGCTTGTGCCATAGCCTTCAGTCTTTTGTATGGAGTCATTTAGTGACTATTTTAGGTCATCAGTACTATAAAAGCGATCGCCATTGAAGGAGCGATCGCTTTTTTCCACAATATTCTACTTATCTCAGCGAGCGTTGGGTTTCCTACCGTTAACCCAACCTACGGCGGTGGCGATCGCACTAGAACTGACCACAAGCTCTATTTATGAGAGCTAGCACCATTTCTCGCCGACGTTGACGAGGAACATGATCCTGAATAATCCTTGTTACTGTTCCATTATCAGCATGTTGCCAGAACCGAGCTACATTTTGACGATCCCTACAATTAGCTGTGTAGCTAAACAAAACTCTACCATTTTGATTGGTATAATTCCGTTTAACCTCACCATCCCTTATATACGTGTTATGTGCACCATAAACTGCAGTGCCAAGACCAAGTGTGCTAAATCCAACTCTCAACCAATTGTCAACTTGATTTGCAGATGGGATAGCTTTTGCCACTTCTGGGCTATATAGCTGGGACACAGACCAGAAACTTACTAAAGCTGTAGTAATTGCTACTTTTGGTGACATAAATAAACCTTATTGCAGTTACATTTGCTATCTAGCACCCTTATCCATGCTCTTTTGCAGCTAACATCTTTTACGTCTTAACTAAGTGATGATCCGGAAAAAGCTCAGGCAATTTTGGCAATTATTTACATTAAAACTTTCCGTATATTACCCTGTGGAGCAAAGCCCTTATTCGCTTCGACCACTCAATCGGTACTTGTAAGGGTGAGCGCTACCCTTTATAGGTACATGGAAAGGAGATAAGCTAGTGTCATCTCAAGATAACTGCTGAAAATGGCCCAAAAAGAAGAGATGGCTGTGATTAAAGTCACAGTGCCTAAGCGCTTGCATGAAAAACTGAGAAACATTTCCCAACAGACTGGAGTTCCCATGTCAACTCTGCTGGTCATGGCGGCTGTCAAAGAATACAAATTTGTAGACGAACAAGAAAATAAGTAAATTTAAGTATATTAAACCGTTATATAAGTTATTTTTTATACGCTTTATTCAACCTACGGGCGATACGGCTCACGCCACACTTCGCGATGGCATTCTACCTCGCCTCAATCGTTGCTAGCCTATCTACCCTAGCTAAGACATCCTTAAGGGGTATTTACCACCCCAAGGCAGGATAAGACAGATAATCAGGTTAGTTTACAGTCCACCGAGATGACCGCGAAAAAGCAAGACACAGTTTCTCTTAAAGTCACTATGCCCAAAAAGATTCATGAAAAGCTGAAAGAGCTATCGGAGACCCGAGGTATTCCAATGGCTACCTTGCTGCTCATCGCTGCCATAGAAAAGTATAACCTGACTGGGGAACGTTCAGACAGCTAGAAGATGCCTAATATACCCTTAAAAGCTGTCTTAAGGATATCAGATATGCTATTCTTGGTTTCATCCTCTAATGGAGCGTTGATGATGACACAAGATCAACTCGAAGCCCTTGTGGATGAACTGGGCTTGGTTTCTGTCGTCAGCCTGCTGGCGACTATCTGCCACGATAAAGCTCAACAGATTTTGAGGCTGAAGGGAAAAGGGGCGACGCTTTATACCGCTTGGAATGCCAACGCTTTCTTGCTTAGACAATTGATGATTCGGCTACAACCGACAATCATCCATAAACCGGGTGTAGACGCCATAGCTGAATGAAAGTTAACCCACGTGCGGTAGGGGCACGGCATTATCAATATTTCGGTTTGTCGGTTTTATTTACTGATGCCGTGCCCCTACTTTTCAAACACTTGATTCCAATACTCAAAATTCAATCGAAAATCCAAAATCTAAAATATAAAATTCCTATGGGTGGTATAGGAGTCGAACCTATCTTGGGCGGGTTAAAAGCCCGCTGCACAGCCGCTATGCCAACCACCCAGGTAATTGCAGATTGCAGATTGAAGATTTCAGATTGGAATTAAATCTGCAATCTAAAATCTTCAATCTAAAATCTCCTGATGGGAATGACAGGAATCGAACCTGCAACCCCGTGATTAAGAGTCACTTGCTCTGCCTATTGAGCTACATTCCCAAAAAAGCCGGACGACTGAAGTCGCGGCTAGGCAAACAAAGCTTGCCTACGCAGGCTGTAAAATTGCTGATGTTTCTCAGTCGGCTTAGGCGGACTTGGTTTGTGTAGCACCAGACGACTGAAGTCGCGGCTAGACAAACAAAGCCTGCCTACGCAGGCTGTAAAATTGCTGATGTTTCTCAGTCGGCTTAGGCGGACTTGGTTTGTGTAGCCCCAGACGACTGAAGTCGCGGCTAGACAAACAAAGCCTGCCTACGCAGGCTGTAAAATTGGTGATGTTTCTCACAATTGGTTTGTCTAGCCCCAGACGACTGAAGTCGCGGCTAGACAAACAAAGCCTGCCTACGCAGGCTGCAAAATTGCTGATGTTTCTCAGTCCGCGTAGGCGGACTTGGTTTGTGTAGCCCCAGGCTTTAGCCTGTGGGCTACTTGAGGATTTTGGAAACGACGCCAGCGCCGATGGTATGACCGCCTTCGCGGATGGCGAAACGCATTCCTTGTTCGATGGCGATCGCTTTCCCCAACTCTACAGTCATTTTGATGCGATCGCCCGGTATTACCATCTCGGCTACACTGCCATCATCCCCCATAAATGAGGCAATTTTCCCGGTAACATCGGTTGTCCGCACGAAGAATTGAGGCTGATATCCGGCAAAAAATGGTGTCTGGCGACCTCCTTCTTTTGCGGTCAAAACGTAGACTTCCGACTCGAATGCGGTATGGGGAGTAATCGAACCGGGTTTAGCAATTGCCATTCCCCGTTCGATTTCCTGCTTTTGGATTCCCCGCAGCAATAAACCGGCGTTGTCGCCTGCGATCGCTTTATTCAAGGTTTTACGAAATGTTTCGATTCCCTTGACAACGGCGCTTTTTGTTTCCTTCAAACCGACCAATTCAACCGGATCGCCGACTTGAATTTCACCTCGTTCGATTAAACCCGTGGCAACGGTTCCTTGACCAGTAATAGAAACAACATTTTCCACTGCCATTAAGAACGGTTGCTCGACTTCTCGTACAGGAGTTGGCACGTAAGAATCTACCGCATCCATGAGTTGATAAATAATATCCACCCACTCATTTTCACCCCGTTGAATTTTGGGATTTGCGGTCATATTTTCCAACGCTTTGAGAGCAGAACCTGCCACAATGGGAATTTCATCGCCGGGGAATTCGTAATCACTCAAAAGTTCGCGGATTTCCAGTTCTACCAGTTCCAAAATTTCCTCATCGTCCACCATATCTTTTTTATTCAAAAAGACAACAAGGTGAGGCACGCCGACTTGTCGCGCTAACAGAATGTGTTCCCGCGTTTGCGGCATCGGGCCATCTGCCGCCGATACAACCAGGATCGCACCATCCATTTGAGCGGCACCCGTTATCATGTTTTTCACATAGTCCGCATGTCCGGGACAGTCTACGTGGGCGTAGTGGCGCGAATCGGTTTCGTACTCTACGTGGGCAGTATTGATCGTAATGCCGCGTTGCTTTTCTTCGGGAGCTGAGTCAATTTGATCGTAGGATGTTGGGATCGCTTGTCCTCGCGCAGCCAAAGTCATAGTAATAGCCGCCGTTAGAGTCGTTTTCCCGTGGTCAACGTGACCGAGCGTGCCAATATTAACATGGGGTTTTTTCCGTTCAAATTTGTTGCGTGCCATGCACTTTAGCTCCTCTTTTTTGTTATAAATAGCTGTTAACAGTTAACGATTAACTATTAACAACTAAACGGAAAGTGGAGGAGTCGAACCTCTACAGCATAATGCTGCACGCTGGTATTCCAAACCAGTTGCCGTCCACACAGCCGCACTTTCCAGTGAATTTCATATTTTAGATTGAAAATTGCAGATTTAAAGCAACAATTGAATCTAAAATATAAAATTAACCCCTGGCTCAAGAGTCGAACTTGACACTCCATCTTTAGGAAAGATAGGTCTGCATCCGGCAGGTAAGGGAAAAAGTAATTTCAAATTTCAGATTTCAGATTGCCGATTGGAATTCAATCTAAAATCTATTTCAAATCAGAATAATTTGACATCGTACAGTTTGAAGCGATCGTCATGGGTGATGATTGTATAATCTTCTGCTTTCGCCTGAGCAATAATCATGCGCTCAAAAGGATCTTGATGATGAAAGGGCAAATAATGCAATATTTCGTAATGACGAAATTGAGTTTCTAAAATCTGAAACTGGTTACTGACCAGAAATAGTTCTAAGTCCGAAAGCGAAATGGACAATGACAATTTACCAATACTAATCTTGATGGTCATTTCCCACAAGCTAGCTTGACTGACGTAAATGTCATTGGCAGGATTAGCAATTAACGCTCGTGCTTCTTCGGAAAGCTTCTCATCCCCTTCAATAAACCAAATTAGAATGTGAGTATCGATGAGATATTTCATGGCAGCATATATTCTTCAAACCCTGGAGGCGTTGCATCAAAATCATCTGCCACATAAGTAAAAATGCCCTTGCCACAACCAAATTGACGAGGTTGAACGGCAACAGTCTTTTCCACTGCATTTTCTTTTAATTTTTGGATTTCGTTTAAAAGTTGAAGATCTTTCAACAATAAAATCCACTGAATTAATTCTAATTTGAGAGATTCAATATTCATGCCTTTATTGTACAATATTGTTGTATAACTGTTACATCAGGCATATATTATACCACAGCGATTCAAATTATCACCCGATAATGCAGCACCAAGACACCATTTGCATAAATCTTGCTGTCGGTGAGTTCCAGATCGGTTTGCGCGATCGCTTCTCTAAAAAGTGGAATGCCTGAACCCATTAGAAATGGATTCACCTTTAGGATTAGCTTGTCAATCAATTTTTCAGCAAAAAGTGTTGTGGCTAAATCTGCACCACCACAGATCCAGATGTCTTTGCCTGTTTGATTCTTCAAACTTTTTACTAATGCAACAGCATCTTCTGAAACGAGTTCCACATTCCGCTCTGGACTTTCTTTCATGCTGCGTGAAAAAACATACTGTTTCATGTGCGGATAAGGGTTAGTGATTCCAACATTTAGCCCCACTTCGTATGTCTTACGCCCCATTAGAACAACATCGAAGCACTTATTTTCTGGATGGATACCCAGTGCATCGCGAAAGTGAACTGGAAAAGTTTCGGGAAAAGATTCGAGTAAATCAGTTATATGCTCGCCTTCCTGGAGAAAGCCTTCAAATGAGCCGTCCTTGTGAGCAATAAATCCATCAACACTGCAAGCGATGTAATACTTTAGTTCGCGCATATTAAACTCTCCTGATAAACTACTGCAACGCGGATATATTACCGATGATAATTATTTTTACCTTCAGACCAACCTAAACTGGGATGGAAAATTTGAGCGATAATTTCAGCTGGTGTATCTGACAAATCAAGCCTCCTCATCATATCTAACGCTAACTCTGGAGTAGACATCTTCGACTAGCATGAGGAAGGGTTTATCTACTTCCCGTTGGGTTGCGGCAATATAAGCACTAAAATTTGAGACTAACGGTTAACCTTTAAAAAATGCCTGATTTTTTCTCCAAATAAATTTGCAGTTTCCCAATGAATATTATGACCGCAATTATTAACTATTTCTAATTGGGCAAATTTACACAAGCTGACCATCTCAGTATTGATGCTAATAAATTTTTGATCTAGCTCACCAACTAGCAAAAGTAAAGGAACCAAATTTTCCTGAAGCTTTATCCATAGAGAGGGTTGACATCCTGTACTAAGATTACGAAGCGATTTAGATAGTTCCAAAGGGTTGCTTTGTAGACGATGCTCTAGCATCCTCTCAAAATCAGGATGTTTTTTGAGAGAAGCAAATAAAGGTTGGTTATACCATTTAGTTATAAAACATGAAAAATCCTCAGTTTCTAACTCTTTTGCTAGCTGGAGATCCTGCTGAATTCTCTTGTCTCGTTCTGCTTGTGTTTTTAAGCCTGGGGAAGCCGATTCAAGGATAGCTTGAGAGAAATACTCTGGGAAATAGAGAGCTAGATATAAAGCTAATCTTCCTCCCATTGAATAACCGATTAGAATACATCCTTTGATCCCCAATGCTGCTATAAATCTAATCAAACCCTGGGCAGTATGCTCCATTTTGTAATATTCTTCTCCACCGATTACTTTAGTTTTTCCATGACCAGGTAGAGTAACTGCTAAACAGTAAAAATCCTTGGATAGGAGCGATATAGATTGATTAAATTCGTGGCAATTTCCTAGGAATCCGTGCAAAAAGAGAATCGGGAAATTAGTCGAACTGCCTCTGGAGCAATAGTTAAAGTTATAATTCTCAACTTTGATATATTTTTCCACATTTACTCCTCATATCCTCTTAGATCTTTCAGCTTAGCATTTTCTGCTTGATTTATGCCTTGGCGCCTACCTGCTTACTTGATGCCAGCACATTCCTCAATAAATCTCATATATTCATCTTCCCTAAGCTGGCGCTGAAGAAGGTAGATAGACCATGGGTAACTCATATCTTATTGACTCAAGTATCCACATGATTCAAAAACTGTTACAACTAGCTTATATACGACAGCGATTTAAGTTATCACCCGATAATTAAGTACTAAGACGCCGTTTCGATTCAAAATCTTCAACCTTGTAGCAATTTTAATCCAAAAAAATCACAGATTTTATGCGCTGCTGCTTGAGGACTCATCTGACTTGTATCGATTGTTAGTCCTGAATTTGGTAGTTTGGGGTATAGATGCTTTCCGGCTTGACGGATACTACGAAAAAGTTCAAGCGATCGGAGTTTATTAAACTCTGCTCGTGATGGATTATAGTCAGCAATTCTGCGATCGAGTTCCCGCTGTTGTGTTTCTGTGAGATTGAGATCGGCTTGCTCTGCTGCAATACTGTCTAAAATAGCCTGCACAATGCGAATCCGAGTTTCAATGCTTAAGGCTGTTATTTCCTTCAATGTAGCTGTGATGTCCATGCAACTGCTCTAAACAGATGACATTACATCTCAAATATAGCGGTTGCTGCACTTTATCGGTACCCGGAAAGCGGATAAGCTGGTGTGGTCTAGCGATCGCTGCTTAAAATGGCTGAACAAGAAGATTAGATTTGAGGTTTCAGATTCAAATTAGCCTCAATAGCATCCAGCCTAGCCTCAATAGCCGCTAACCTATCTGGTACTCCTGTATCAGCTTGAATACCTTGCGATATGTACCTCAGCACCAACCGATTTAAGCTGGTGTTTTGCTGTTTAGCTATATCCTCCAGTTGCCGCTTGACTTCAGGGTCTAGCTTGATGCTGAGTGTCATTTTGGTTGCCATCCCAAAAGGATACCCTGACTATGCCCTTTATCGGCACTCGGAAAGCGGATAAGCTGGTGTGGTTTAGCGATCGCTGCTTGAAATGCCTGAACAAGAGGAAACTTCCAAAACCATCAAAGTCACAATGCCCAATCACATTTACCAAAAGCTGAAGAAGCTATCTGATGAGTCAGGAATATCCATGTCTAAACTGATGCTCCTGGCAACTCTCAAAGAATATAAGCTCATAGATGACAAAGACACCTCGGATTGGGGATAACTGCTGAAAATGGCCCAAAAAGAAGAGACGGCTGTGATTAAAGTCACGGTGCCTAAGAGCTTGCATGACAAACTGAGAAAAATCTCCCAACAGACTGGAGTTCCCATGTCCACTCTGCTGGTCATGGCGGCTGTCAAGGAATACAACCTCGTAGACGAAACAGAAACCAAGTAGCTATAAGTATACCATTAGTACCCTTAAAAGGTACTTTGTGTTATTTTAGGGTATAGTCAACCCTGAAGGTTTACTTATGACCCAAGATGAACTGGAAGCCCTGGTCGATGAACTGGGCTTAGTTTCTGTTGTCAGTCTGCTGGCGACTATCTGCCATGACAAAGCGCAAGAGATCTTCCAGCGGCAGGGAAGAGGGGCTACCCTTTATACCGCTTGGAACGCCAATGCTTTTTTGCTCAGACAGTTGATGACCAGGCTCCAACCTACGTGCAGCTATAACCCCGATGTACACCCCACTGGTGACTAAGGTTGAACAGCTAACCCCTTGCCCAAGAGTCGAACTTGGTCACCAGCCTTCGCAGGGCTAGGTCTGCATCCCACAGGCAAGGGAGAATTCATAAAGATGGAGTTGAAGGAACAGAGGGAGCGATCGCATCTTTGGTACGCTAACAGCTAAGTCGAGCAGCAGATAGCCTTGCCGCCATTACCGAGATTGCCCATCTGTCCACTTAAACAGAAAATAGGCAATTCCAAAATAAATGAGACTGCTAAACCAATCTCCCGCAAGCAAGAAAACTACCCCTAAAGCTGCAAGCCCAAAGGCAACAACGACTCTTATGGTTTTGTTTGGGCTGTTTTGAGCCGGTTTTTCTGCGCCAGAGTATCCCGGATTTGATAATTGCGTTTCCTCCGGGTCGATCGCAAATACTTCTCCAGCAAGATCTTCTTGCCAAACTTCAATTGCGTCTAAAATCCTCTGACGAGCTAAACGCTCGTCAACTTCCTGCATTCGTCTGGCTCCAGACAGCATAGGCCAGAAGATTGGAATAAGATTGTGCAAGGCAGCGGCTTGCTCGAATGCTTTATGGGTTTCGACTAAGGCATGATACTCTGAGATGGCGTTGCGAATATAAAGAGACTTGGCTTTGCGTATCTCCTCCTTCGAGAGTCCTGAAAGTCCAGCAATGAATAGCTGCAACTTTTCTGGTGACAAAGGATCGTTTGCACTGTTCATATTGGGTTTAACCCTACGCTATAGTTGAACTTTTTGTCCAAGTATTCACAGAGGTTAAATACAACTATGCGAAATGCTATTTCGTACTCAGCCGATGGAGTCGATCCACCCCATCAAGCGATCGCAACGCCAGTGACTTCACAGAAATCCACCGGGAAGGTACTGCCCCTTCTACCTCTGCGTTATCAGCACAGTGCCTCGCTTCTCGGCTTCCGGTGGATAAAAGGAAGATGGAGGAATCGAACCCCTACGACATCTCTGCCGTACCACGGTTTTCAAGACCGCTTGCCGTCCATTTAGCGGCATCTTCCAAGTTGAATAACGGAAGCTGGAGGAGTCGAACCCGTACAGTTGTTAACTGCACTCCTGTGTTCGAGACAGGTTGCCGTCCTCTCGGCAGCAGCTGACAAAATTTTGGGTGTATAGCGATTCTTAATGAATCTTTTTTATTGATCTACACCCCATTTAATAGTAAAATGGCAAGACGTTTAAAAGCTTGTCATGCGAATCACTCAAGACCAACTAATAAAATGGTTCCAAGAATACTATCAGTCTCATGGTGTAGTTCCTGCCTTAAATAAAGTTAGAGATAAAAGTATTCCTTGCCCAGTAACCCACAATACAGTTGTCAGGAAATTTGGAAGTTGGAATAATGCTTTGAAAGCAGCAGGCTTACCGTTATTCGTCAAACCAATCCTAGCGAAGGAAGTAGTTTGTTGTAACTGTGGTAAGGTTTTTTATAAACAAAGACACCGACTACAAGAGGGCAAACCCGATTTTTGTTCAAATTCATGTGCAGCAACTTACAAAAATTGCCATAAAAATCATGGAACTAGACGATCTAAGCTTGAAGATTGGCTTGAGGAGCAGCTTTTAAAGCTTTATCCAGAATTAGAAATTCATTTCAATTGCAAAGATGCCATAAACGCAGAGCTTGATATATACATTCCCTCTGTAAATTTAGCTTTTGAGTTAAATGGTATTTTCCATTATGAGCCAATTTACGGGGCAGAAAAACTAGCGTCTATTCAAAATAATGATAGCCGCAAGTTTCAAGCCTGTTTAGAAAAGGGAATTGAATTAGCCTTTATCAACTGCTCTCAACAAAAAAAGTTCCAGAAATCTACCTCTCAAAAATATCTTAACATCATAACCTCCATTATCAATTCAAAGGTGTCTGGGGGAACTCGAATCCCCTAATACTGATGCCACAAATCAGCGCCGCGACCACTTTGGCTTCAGACACAGTGGATCTGGTGGGGGTCGAACCCACAACCTCTTCTTTGCAAGAGAAGCGTTCTCCCATTGGAACTACAGACCCATAGTAGGTAATAGGTAATAAGGCGAGCGAAACGCACAATTACCAATTACCCATTCTCACTATCTCGCGCACTGCCATTAAAATCTCACCTAATTTATTTTTACCGCTGCCATCTTTACCACAACCCCAGTAGTAATCTCCTGGTGCATTTTCCACGATTAATTCATCGCCTGTAGCGAGAATAATTTCGCGGATGTCGGCATGGGTTTTAAATTTTTGCAATACTCCTTGTTGCATAATTGAGTCTTTGACTTGTTCCCAATCGCTGCGTAAAGGGTGAGAGCGATCGCGTCCCATTCGAGCCGCATCTTTTGGGTTTTTGACTTCGCAAATTTTCTCAAACCAAGCCCAGTCAGTCGTCACAAACTTCTGAGCTTGAAAATAATGTTCGCTCGTCATCCACCACAATCCATCTAGCTCAAAACCGTGGCGGGAAAAGTTAGAAAAACAACCATATTCACCCTTCGTGCTGTAAAAGTAGATCGGCATAAATTTAATTTCAGATTTCAGATTTTAGATTGCAGATTTTGCTCAACTAGCTATCTGCAATTTTTGGCAATAATTTGGTGGATACTGGTCAGATTTGTAGGCGAAGCCTTCCCGAAGGGTACTGACATCTTTTTAGCAGCCAGCTAAACGCTTTACCAATTAAGCTACAGACCCATTTTATGTGTTTTAAATGCGATCGCACCAGAAAAAATAGCGTGCAAGTTACCAGAGCATTGCGCTTTCTCAGATACTAGGGGGACTCCGCTGGTGAGTTACTACACACTCTTTAAAGGATGACTACCTCCAAGCCAACCTCCCAGGTTCTTCGCACTCCCCGTTCCCACGCGCCTACCGTTTTTGCGGTAGCACTTTTCCTCTCGTACTAAAGTATGTAAGCTCTTGGGAGTTAGGGCACGCTTTGTGGATGCGATCGCGCGAACTTTGTAGAGAAAATTAGCCAGTGAATGGAACCACCTCCTTTAATCAATATACTAACATTTCAACCGGGAATTGTATTGTTTTAAGCTACAAAGATTTCGCCTTTTCCTGATACCATTCCCTAGCCGATTTCATCAAAGCTTTATTAACATCTTTCCAAGAGAGTTGAGCAGCCTCTAATTCAGCCACACTTTCTTTTTGCACGTCTGTCATAAACCACTGCAAAAATGCTCCGATTTGTGGCATCTCAAAGCGATCGCAGCCAACAGCAGTAACCGCTTGTTCTAGACGAGCAGTTGTGACAAACAGATTGACAAAATCGTCAATACTTTGAGCAACTTCTGGATCGATTTGAACGGGTGCTTTCGTTTTTACTACTTGGTGTTTTTCACCTTTAGCTTTGAACAGCAGTTCCGCATAAGATAGACGTTCTGTAAGTTCGCCGCTTTCTGGAAACATTACCAACCCTTCGCCAATTCCTTCAATGCCAAAAGTTTCTTTCACCCAAGGATCGACTTTTTCTACAGTATCAACCGCTTGATTGAGGCTGTCAACAACTGATGCCAGTTGCTCGCGATCGCCAAAATCCAAAACAAACGGTTCTCCATAAAAAGGCAAGACAAAAATATCGGGATGCTTGGGCAAAAACTCAGCGATTTTATCGGGACGAATTTCCAGTTTTGCTAACTTTCCATCTACGCCGCCGAATTGAATTGCGAACGCAGCAAAGATTTTCCGATCGATCTGGGAAATAGCCGTGCGTTTTTGAATTCCTTTACCGCACCATTCCCCAAAAATAGTTGTATGTTCGGAACTGGCTAACCGACTAAAAAACTCGATGTTTTGATTTACCCAATTAGCAAAACCGAGATTGTCATTTTCCGTTGAAATTATCTGCGATCGACTTTGGACAGCAACTCTACCATCGGTAAAAATTTGAATCCCACCATTTGTCCCGTCGAGTTTAACTTTAGCTCGATAAGTTATCTTGGGAGTTTCCCCAACAGCTTCTAAACTGCGACGTAGATTGTACAGCAATTCGATACTAGGCCATGTTTGCAATATTGCCGAACGCGCCACTGTTTCTTGACAGTAAATAGCTGACAGATCGGTGCCAATTTCTGCCTCTACCTTACCAAGAGCCATGCCAAAAGAATAAACACCTCGCAGCTTTACAGGTTTGATTTTAGTGCCATCTTTCAGTACAGAATCAGTTAAAGCGATCGCAACGATATCGCCAACCTCATAAATGTTTTCTGAGTTAGCAACTATTTGCACTGGCTCCCACCCCGGAGCTGCAAAACTATAGAGACGCAGCGCATCAGCATTCGGATGATTTTGTGCGGTTTTTACTTCCATAGCAATTACAGGCATGGGGAAACTCCTTGATGTATCACTCGAGCGAGACTTACGCAGACCTATAGTGAATTTAGTATGCGACTTATCCAGTTTCCGGAAATTAAACAGTGAATCTAACCACCTCCTTTAATCAAAAAACTAACATTTTAAACGGGAATGGTAGGACTTGAACCCACACAAACGAAGGTAGAAGCTTCGCGCTCTATCCATTGAGCTACATTCCCATAAATCTAAAATCTGAAATCTAAAATCTAAAATCAAATAGTCCTGGCAGGATTTGAACGGGCAACCCCTTGCTTGTAAGGCAAACGCTCTCCCATTGAGCTACAGGACTATAAAAGCGGATGATGGGACAAGGGACCCATGCGCTGAGCGTGGCACACTCAGATACTAGCCATTACCTATAAGGGCGGTATTGAAAGCTACCATCTTTTAAGTGGTGGATGAAAAGCGACGCGAGCGGTTTTAACCGCCGTCATATTACCTATTTGGGTAAGTCTGTGTTATAATAATAACATGAGCAGAGTAACTATCACGCTAAAACTAAAATTCGTTG
>NZ_JBHFNP010000095.1:0-21414 GCF_041929235.1 Microseira sp. BLCC-F43 | reverse complement strand
GCCTTGCCCATCCATTTGGGGCTCGGCACACTAAATATTACCGGTAACACAACAAATTCTCCCACGCATTGCACATACTGTAGGGGCACGGAACCCTAAATATAATCGGTCAACAAACAAAATCTCGGATGCCTTGCCCCTACTGTAATTACGATCGGTTTAGCGTTGACAAAAGCTTTATGTTGTTAGACTACAATCCACTCCATTGCCTACCTTCTTCCGAAGAACTCCCCGACTCGGACGATACCCCCGTGGATAACCAACTACAACACTTAATTCCCACCCTGCTAGAAGCCATACTGGCACTCATTTGGGCCGAGCGGCAAGATTGGTATTTTGGCGTAGACATGGGAATTTATTACCACGAAAATGAACCCGCCATTGTCCCCGATGGGTTTCTCAGCTTGGGAGTCGAGCGATTTATCGACGAACAATTGCGCTTGAGTTATGTCCTTTGGGAAGAACAAAAAGTGCCAATTTTCGCCTTAGAAGTCGTCTCGCAAAAATATCGCGGAGAATACAGCACCAAAAAGCAAATCTATGGCGAATTGGGAATATTATTCTACGCCGTTTATAATCCCCGTCGCCGTCGCAAACCCCCATTGGAAGTGTATCGATTAGAGAACAAGGAATACGTCTTGCTCTCAGGAAATCCCATCTGGCTACCAGAAATTAATTTAGGACTGGGACAAAAGTTAGGAACTTATCAAGGCATCACGCGGGAATGGCTGTATTGGTATGACGAGCAAGGACAAAAGTTTCTGACACCAGAAGAGCGCATCCAGACAGCCGAACAACTTCGCCTCGAAGCCGAACAAAACGCACTGCTCGAACAACAACGCCGCCTCGAAGCCGAACAAAAAGCACAAATTCTAGCTCAAAGACTTAGAGAACTTGGTATCGATCCAGAAACCCTTACTTGACCTTTGCGATCGCTCTCTGTGCGACAATATTCCCTGACGCTAATTAGCAGTCATTTGTCAATCTATCTTTGGATAGAACTGCTCAAGGTTAAGCGATCGCACTAAATCCCGAATGAATCAATACCAATACCAAGTCGGGGGTAGCCTGACAAAAGATGCTCCCAGCTAAGTAATTCGACAAGCTGATAAGCAACTTTATCAAGCCGTAGGCGCTGGACAATTTTGTTATGTCCTCAACTCGCGGCAAATGGGCAAGTCTTCTATCTTAGTCAGAACAAGACACTTGCTGCAACAACAAGGATATCGGTGCAGCACTCTGGATATGAGCCGCATCGGCAGCGAAAATATCTCTCCCGAACAGTGGTATAAAGGTATCGTTACTGAACTGTGGCGCGGCTTTAATCTGCTCGGAAAAATCAATTTAAAAACTTGGTGGCGTGACTTTGAAGATCTTTCGTTTCTTCAGAGATTGGGGAATTTTATCGAAGATGTATTGTTGGTCAAATTGACCGATGATAAAATAGTTATATTTATTGATGAAATCGATAGCATTCTCAGCTTATATTTCCCGATTGATGATTTTTTGGCTTGGGTTAGATTCTGCTACAATCAGCGGTATATCAATACAGAATACAATCGGTTAACCTTTGCCATATTTGGCGTAGCGACGCCCAGGGATTTAATAGCAGATAAAAAGCGAACCCCATTTAATATCGGCACAGCTATAGAATTGCAAGGGTTTCAACTGCACGAAGCCCAACCGCTAGCCCTGGGATTAGAGGGAAAAGTTAGCAATCCTCAAGCAGTGGTAAAAGAAATATTAGCTTGGACAGGTGGACAGCCATTTTTGAATCAAAAACTGTGTCAATTAGTAACCAGGATTGTAGAAAAAAGAGCGATTGAGTCAGAGGAAATTAGCGATGTTCTGACGATTCCTCCCGGACATGAAGCATTTTGGGTAGAGAATGTGGTTCGTCAGTATATTATCCAAAAGTGGGAATCTCAGGATGAACCAGAGCATTTGAGGACGATACGCGATCGCATCCTCTGCAACTCAGAACGCGCCGCCCGATTGCTGGGCATTTATCAGCAAATTTTACAATCCGATCCCCCCCTAATATCGTCTCGATTTGCATCTGAATTATTACGACCGCCTCGGAGCAGAGGGGCAGGGGAGCAGAGGAGAGAAACTCACAATTCCGATGCAGACGATCCCCCCCTAGCCCCCCCTTGCCAAGGGGGGGGACAAGAGGAACCCCCCGCTGTTTTGGGGGGCAGGGGGGATCTGAGAAGGCCCCGCTGTTTTGGGGGGCAGGGGGGATCTGAGAAGGCCCCGCTGTTTTGGGGGGCAGGGGGGATCGAAACCGATGATTCAAAAGAACAAACTGAATTAATTTTATCAGGATTATTCGGCAAAAAATAATATTTTTTATTAAAAATTAAATTTATCGATAAATTTTTAACCTGGAATGGGTGGAAAAAATTAGCGTTTATGCGCCCATATTATCAAAGATTTGATGCTTGGATATATTCCAAACAAACAGATAATTCGCGATTCTGGCGCGGACAAGCTTTAAAAGATGCCCAAAATTGGGCGCGCGGGAAAAGTTTGAGCAATTTGGATTATCAATTCTTAGCCAAAAGCGAAGAATTAGATCGCCTGGAAATGCAAATAGAACTGGAAGCAGAAAGAACGCGGGAAGTTGAAGCCAGGTTAGCAGAACAGAAAAATTTCGGAATTCAGTTTAGCAAGGATGGTCAAACCCTCGTTTCAGGATCTGTGGATGGTACCGCCAAGATCTGGAGGCGTAACGACATCTGTAGGGATGCCGGATTCGGGACAACAACTTTGGGCAAACAGGGACATTTATGCTTCACCCCGATAACTCTCAAGGGGCATAGTGGTGGGGTGAGAAGTGTGGCGTTTAGTCCTCAAGGTGATACCTTCGCCACCGCCAGTGTGGACAAAACTGTCAAACTCTGGAAACTAGACGGCAGTAAGATTGCGACGCTCAAAGGGCATAGTGCCGGGATTTTTGACGTTCAGTTCAGCCCAGATGGTGAGATGATCGCTACAGCGAGTTTGGACAAAACCGTCAAACTTTGGCAACCAGATGGTAAGTTGCTAAGGACACTACAGGCAAGTGTTAGCTTTACCAGCGTCAATTTCAGCCCGGACGGTCAAATTATCGCCGCTAGTGGTGCAGACGGCGCGATCGCACTCTGGAAGCGAGATGGTACTAAACTGCAAACCCTCTACGGACATAGTGCAGTCATTTGGAATGTGGCATTTAGTCCCGACGGCAAAACCCTGGCGAGTGCAAGTGACGACCAGACTGCGATCTTGTGGGATTTGCCGCCCATTCTCAACTTAGAGCTGATGAAGTATAGTTGCGATCGCCTGCGGGATTATTTGAAGACAAATGCTGAAGTAGACCAGAGCGATCGCACCCTCTGCAACAACATCCCCACTCAAAACTGATACCGAGTTGCTTTCAACCCAACCTCCTGCGCCGAAACTTCTACTGTGCATTTGCTCCAGTCAATTTTAAAGTTATGTTACATTTAGTCACTTAATTCGGTTGACAAAGTAAAAATTTTTTAAGATTTTATTTTTCACAGATTCTTTCAATTATTCATACTAATATTTAAGATAAGCGAATCTCTACACCTAAAGGTAGAGGCAAGACTGACCGGGGTGCGATTAAAAGTATTGCTCAATACATTTTGCCTTGAGAGCAAGGAAAGGCAGTCAATGGTAAAAGAATTTTTTAAGGGAGCGTTAGCGCCCAATTCTGCTTTTAACATCCCTCGCACCCCCATCGAACAATTGGCGATGGCAAACTCAGAGAGGGACTCTGGGCAAGACAATCTGCGGTACTTGCAAAAACAAGAAAATTGCAGCTATTGTCTGCTCGATTACAGAGACGACCTCACCAAACTAGCCAATAAACGTTACTTTAACATCTGGCTAGAACAGGTGTGGAAAAGGTTGGCACTAGAGCAAGTACCTCTGTCACTAATTTTGATAGAAATTGACTATTTTAAAATTTACAATAATAGTCGCAAAGATGAAGCGGGAGAAAATTGTTTGCAGCAAGTTGCTAAAGTAATTAGTGCCTGGGTGCAGCCTCCCGATGGGTTAGCAGCGAGGTGTGGTTCGGAAAAATTTGCCTTAATTATACCACAAACAAAAGCTGATAACGCTGTAAAAATAGGGGAAAACATCAGAAAAAACGTGAAAAAATTAGCGCTTTACCATGACTCCCAAATAGATGGACTGCCGGATAGAGTTGTGACGGTTAGTTTAGGAGTAGGGATGACAATTCCGCAAATTGAAGTGTCGCCATCGCTGTTGATGCAAGCAGCAGAAGAAGCACTTTATCAGTCCCAAAGAAAAGGACGCGATCGCACAGAAGTAAAATGTATCGTAGCTGTTTCGTAGTCAGGACTTAAGTCCTTACTACAAACAAGTGAGTATAAGTGCTTAGAGGAACGCGGCGCAAAATCGCAAAAAAAGTAGCAAGAGTCTGCTTTAAGACAGACATAGGAATAGTTGAGCATAGCGACAATAAAAGACGGAGGGTTTAAGGAAAAGTGCTATGACGACAACCCTATCGATGCCCAGTTTCCTGGAATCTTGGCTGGGTAAAGAAGCGGAAGACCTACTGACCTACAAAGCAAAAATACCTAAAGATTTATTGCACCTACCGGGACCGGACTGGGTGGATCGGATATTTGCACAAAGCGATCGCCATCCCCAAGTACTCCGCAGTCTGCAACAGTTGTATTCTAGCGGCAGACTCGCCAATACAGGATATCTTTCTATCCTGCCAGTAGACCAAGGCATCGAACACTCTGCCGGTGCATCTTTTGCACCCAATCCCATTTATTTCGACCCGGAAAACATCGTTAAACTGGCAATAGAAGCTGGATGCAACGCCGTGGCGACAACTTTGGGCGTTTTAGGCATGGTTTCGCGCAAATATGCCCACAAGATCCCCTTCATTGTAAAGCTCAACCACAACGAACTGCTCACCTACCCGAATCAATACGACCAAATAATGTTTGCTTCCATCGAGCAAGCTTGGAATTTGGGAGCAGTAGCCGTGGGTGCTACAATTTACTTTGGTTCCCCCGAATCAACCAGGCAAATTCAAGAAGTGAGCAAAGCCTTTGCCCAAGCACACGAATATGGCATGGCAACTATCTTGTGGTGTTATCTGCGAAACAGTGCCTTCAAGCAAGATAAAGACTATCACATCTCCGCAGATTTAACCGGACAAGCGAACCACTTAGGCGTCACGATCGAAGCCGATATTATTAAACAGAAATTGCCTGAAAATAACAATGGCTACGGGGCAGTTTCTCAAGCCACGGGCAAGAAATACGGTATGACCAACGATCGAGTTTATACCGACTTAACCACCGACCACCCGATTGACTTAACCCGCTATCAAGTGTTGAATTGCTATGGCGGACGTGCAGGGTTAATTAACTCTGGTGGGGCATCGGGTAAAAGCGACTTTGCCGAAGCGATTCGCACCGCAGTGATTAACAAACGCGCGGGCGGTATGGGATTAATTTCCGGGCGCAAAACCTTCCAACGTCCGATGGAAGAAGGGGTGAAGTTATTCCACGCGATTCAGGATGTTTATTTGTCGGAGCAAGTGACAATTGCTTGACCTCTCCCCCCTACCCCCTCTCAGCAGAGGGGGAGAGGGGGCTTTGGTTAGACTTTGTGGGTTGGTTTGATCTAAAGCAACCCAACCCGGATCTAAGAATTTGAGATTTGAGTTTCAGGACTTATATGATGTCCGTTGAATTGCCCCTAATAAAAAAACCTCACCTCGTCGTTGCGTAGGGACTAAGGCTAAAGAGATATCTCGGACAAATAGATAACTTTGATCGTGCCGTGTCCCGGCTGCCGATCGTGCGTAATCGACCGGACATGATATTATATAGTGTCCCCTTGAATACCCATAGTTAGAGCTGACGCGACTGACGCGACTGACGCGGTGACGCTCTGAGTTTTAATTAAGGGTGAAAAGCCTGACATTTTATTACGCAAAGAAACCGGGTTTCTGTGAAAAAAGATCTGCTCAGAAACTAAGGTGATGGCCTTGTCGTGCTTAAGTTCTGAGTTTGATACATTATACTAAGGCTGTATTTGCCGCTATTGATCGGGCACGCTACCCTATAAATTGATGGAACTAATATTCGAGTGGGACGAAAATAAAGCGCGGGAAAACCTGCGAAAGCATAAGGTCAGCTTTGAAGCAGCCAAGACTGTGTTTAATGACCCGATGATTGATTACTTTCCCTGATGAGTACCATTCAGATTACGAAGAGCGATATATTAGCATTGGCATATCGGCAAAGAGTAGAGTGTTGCTCGTCGTTCATACCGAACGGTAAGAAAACCAAGATACTCTGATAATTCGGAGCGTAAGTTGCCGAAAAGCGACGGCTGCCGAGGGCAGAGTATATGAAGAAGGTGCAAACTAATAAAAAAACACAAGACTGCGATCTGGAACATGAATACAATTTTACTGGTAAGAAAGGCGTGCGAGGTAAATACTACCGCGCCTATCGCCAAGGTCATAAAGTAAGAATTGAGCGAGAAGATGGCAGCGTTACGGTTGAGTATTTCACATTAGAAGATGGGGCGGTGATGCTAGAACCAGACGTGGGAAAATACTTTCCAGATTCAGAAGCGGTCAACAAGACTTTGCGATCGCTAATTGAATTAATACCCAGCCAACCCCAAGAGCGCAAAGATACTAGCAACCCGGAGCGAGATTAAAAAGCGTTGAGGAAGGTGCAATATATTGGGTCTTGGGCGATTCTCCTGACGGAGACGCTTCGCGAACGCACAAGGAGCTTTGGGAGAGAGGAAGACCCACCATGCACCCAGGTAAGGGCACGGCGCCCTCAAAGTTATCTGTACCAATCAAGATATTTTGGTTGCCGTGCCCCTACTGCCCAAAACTAAAAAAAAACACAAATCTAGAGATCGAGGGTAACAGATCTGAGAAAGTAGAAAGTTGTCCCACTTCTTCACTCACCGATTCCGCATAAACGCATGAAACTGGCAGCACGAGTAGGTCAGGTAACGCCATCCCTCACATTAGCCATCGACGCCAAAGCTAAAGCGATGAAGGCGTCGGGAATCGATATTTGCAGTTTTAGTGCTGGGGAACCGGACTTCGATACGCCAGAACATATCAAAGCTGCTGCAAAACAAGCATTAGACGCCGGGAAGACGAAATATGGCCCCGCTGCGGGGGAACCGAAGTTAAGGAGCGCGATCGCTCAAAAACTTAAAACCGATAATCACCTGGACTACAGCGCCGAAAATGTCCTCGTCACCAACGGCGGCAAGCATTCCCTCTTCAACCTGATGCTGGCACTATTAGATCCGGGGGATGAAGTGATTATCCCCGCACCCTACTGGGTTAGCTACCCAGAAATGGTCAAGTTAGCAGCAGGCGTGCCGGTAATTATCGATACCGATGCCAAAAATAATTACAAAATTACCCCCGATCAACTGCGTCAAGCTTGTACGTCCAAAACGCGGCTGTTTGTTCTCAACTCGCCTTCTAACCCCACCGGCGTTGTCTACACCCCAGAAGAAATTAAAGCCCTGGCAGAAGTAGTTGTGGAGAAAGATATTTTAGTCGTTTCTGACGAAATTTACGAAAAAATTCTCTACGAAGATACAAAACACGTGAGTATCGGTGCTTTGGGGTCAGAAATCTTTGCTCGTACTATTATTAGCAATGGTTTTGCCAAAGCATATTCGATGACGGGGTGGCGAGTCGGTTATTTAGCAGCGCCAGTAGAGTTAATTAAAGCAGCCACAAACATTCAAGGGCATAGTACATCTAATATTTGTACCTTTGCACAATATGGTGCGATCGCAGCCCTGGAAAGTTCCCAAGATTGCGTCCAACAAATGCTTTCGGCATTCACCCAGCGTCGCCAAGTCATGTTAGAACGACTCAATGGGATGCCGGGACTCAGTTGCGCCAAACCCGACGGTGCTTTTTACATGTTCGTTGATATTAGCTTCACAGGTTTAACTTCCCTAGAATTCTGCGATGGATTGCTAGAATCGCAACAAGTTGCAGTGATTCCCGGTATTGCCTTTGGCGCCGATGACTGCATCCGCCTTTCCTACGCCACCAGCTTAGAAATAATTGAAAAAGGCATGGATAGATTGGATAAATTTGTTAGAACGAGAATGTAAACGATTGCAGATTTAAGATTTAAGATTGCAGATTTTATTAAATCTGCAATCTGCAATTTCCCATCCACAATCTAATTAACCCAAGTTGCTAGTTATAACTATCGTGGGTTGCTCGCATTGCTAATCGCTAATTGCTAATTGCTGATGGGAATATTTTTCGGTTCTAAGCTGCTACGCACCTAATTTGAGAGTCAAATTTTCCCTTCTTCTGGTGGGTTGGGCATCTTGCCCGCCTCTTTATTGGATTTAAATGCGTAGCAGCTTACCATTAGCTATTAGCCATTAGCCATTAGCCATTAGCAGCCCTAAAAAGATAACTAGCAACTTGCGTTAATTACAGAAAAGGCGCGTTGTAAATTTAAGACGAAGCGTCTTGAGTCCGCGGGTGAAAAATCCGACTTCTTCAGGCAATTCATTATCCTGAAATTGTAGATCGCCCAGGGAATATAACAGTAAATTAGTGGCAACGATCGCTTCTTGTTTTGCTAAATTAGACCCAACGCAAAAGTGTTTTCCATACCCAAAAGCTAAGTGATTGGCAGCACCAGAAAAAGCCCGACTCACATCTAAGTCTTGGCGAAAAATATTGAATTGATCGGGATTTTCAAACTGATTCGAGTCTCTATTAGCAGCAGCAATTGAGCAGATGACCGTTGAATTAGCCGGAATAGTACCGCCAGTCATCTTTACATTGTCAAGCGTCAGACGCATTAGCCACTGTACGGGTGAGGAGTAACGGAGTGTTTCTGCAAATGCCCGGTCTATTAGACTGCGGTCATCGCGAACGCTTTGCAATTGGTCGTTATGCTCAATCAGATTTCTCAACATCAAGGCTAATGCTTTATCTGTTGTGTCTCCACCAGCACCCAGCAATAGCATTGAGAGGGATTTTATTTCTGCATCCTTACGCTTGACTCCATCAATTTCTGCATAGCATAGACTCGACAACAAATCATCACCCCGATTCTGTCGTCTTTGTTGAATAATCGGAGATAAATAGGCTTCAAGTTCTTGTCGTGCTTGCAAACCTGCCGCAGCTACATCTGGATTTTGCGACAGATTCGACAAGTAAGAGGAAATTTTATCAGCATTAGATTTCAACAGTAAAAGATCTTGATTTGGCAAACCAAATATTGTTGCTATCACGCTGATGGGAAAGATGCTGGTAAAAGCTTGAACTAGCTCAACCTCTCCTGCTGCCCGAAATGTATCGAGCAGTTGTCTAGCATTTTCCTCAATCAGCGGTATATACTTGTCATGCAACTTATAACTGCCCAGTGCTTGCATCACCAAGCTGCGATTTAATGCGTGTTCTCTGCCATCCATTTGTACCATCGTTCGACCGTACACAGGTTCAAACTGTGTTTCTGCATGACGACTTGAGAAAGCGGGGTCACGAAAAGCACGTTCAACATCCTCGTAACGGCTAATCACATAGCTGTTAGTCGCAGAGTGAAAATACAGAGGATATTTTTCGCGCATTTCCTCGTAAAAAGGGTAAGGGTTTTTAGCAAACTCTGCTGAAAGAATATCGGGTGCTGGCATATGACGCTTTTGTATGTAGTTTTTGAGTTTAATTACTGATAAGGTTAATATTTTTTGATGCGATACGTGCTGTCGCACAGGCTGCCGCCAACGCACGCCCGACAGCCTGCTAGATTAGGTGCAGCCGTGACTCCCCTTGGCGCATCTATGTCATATCATGTCCGTCCGAAGTGCTGCACTAACGGGGCGGGTTTATTTATCCAAAGCAAGTAGGGGCGGGTTTAACGAAATATCTCGTGGTTCCACGGATTGATTGGTAAAACCCGCCCCTACAATAAAACTCTCGTAAAACCCGCCCCTACAGCCTAAAAAACACTTGCACTACCTTTGCTTAAGGACATGATATCAGACCCCGACTTGCTCGCTGTCTCCTCTGCCAATGGGCGAACCTGGAAAATGAGCGCTGCCGTCAGCAAGATGAGAACCGTTTTGAGGTGCTTAGCCCTAACGTAACGCACCGCAGCCACCACATATGGTGTTGCTGCGTAAGTACCGATCGTAAATGTTGAATTTTTCAACGAAAAGTTACTGATATTTAACATCAAAAAAATAATACGAAAAGAGGAAAATTAGTCAAAACTTTACAAACATTAAAAAAATTGCCGCTAAAAATAATTAAAACCATTATTTATCAGTAATATAATTGCAGTTATGATTCTATTAAAGGTATTTAGTAAATGTTTGTAAACTCCAGCGGTGACAGCTATCGGCAGCGTTTATTTACTACAAACGCTACAAAATCTATAGTTTTTATCGATCCAGCAGTAGAAGACTATCAAACACTTGCAAACGGGGTGTTGGCAGGCGCAGAAGCGATCGTTCTCGACCCATCAAAGGATGGAATTGAGCAAATTAGCGAGGTATTGTCTGGGCGGGAAAATATTTCCAGCCTGCATATTGTCTCGAATGGACAATCGGGGAAATTGTACTTGGGGAAGGCAGAAGTTAGCTCTAATACCCTCGACCGCTATAGTGAAGAATTGCAAAGGTGGGCGAAGTCTTTGACTCCGAATGCCGACATCTTTCTTTACGGATGTAATGTTGGTGCAGGAGAAGAAGGGCAGCAGTTTATCCAAGATTTGAGCGGTCTAACTGGGGCTGATATTGCTGCTTCATCTGACCTGACAGGTAGCGCAACGCGAGGCGGTGACTGGGATTTGGAAGTTAGGACCCGAGGGATTAAATCAGCTTCTGCTTTCCAACCTCAAGTTCTACAGTCTTATCAAGGACTTCTGGATGTGGGGGATGGGTTGCGGGGCGAGTATTTCAATAACAAAAACTTTACCAATTTAAAGTTGACCCGCACCGATCCAACTATTAACTTCAACTGGGGAAAAGGATCGCCCGCTGCTTCAATTGGCAAAGATAGCTTTTCGGTGCGTTGGACGGGTCAAGTATTGGCTGATTATACGGAAAACTACACATTTTTTACGACGCCTGATGATACAGCGAAACTGTGGATTAATGGGCAACAAATAATCAATGCAACAAGAAAAGGGCAAGAAGCTAGCGGGACAATTCGCCTCAATGCTGGTCAACGATATGATGTCCGTTTAGAGTATGTAGAAAATATCGCAGATGCGAGGGTGGATCTTTCCTGGTCAAGTCCTAGCCAAAGCAAGCAAATTATTCCCCAGTCGCGACTGTTCAGCACGATTTCACAGGGTCCGGGTACTATCAGTTTGGCAACTTCAACTCCGCCTTTTGTGAGTGAGGAAGCGGGTAAAGTAGCGCTTACGGTTGTGCGAACGGGTGGAAGTAGCGGCACAGTAACGGTTAATTATAGTGTTGACGATCAAACGGCTTTAGCTGGATCGGACTATGTGGATATTCCGAATGGCAGTCTCACTTTTTTAGATGGAGAAACTAGCAAGACAATTGAGATTAACTTGATCGACGATGATGTGTTTGAATCCGATGAGACATTTACTGTAGGGTTGTTGGGAACTAATGGAATTGGTCAAGTTGGTACTCCCAGAACAGCTACAGTGACGATTGTTGATGATGATAGTCCATCTACGGTTACCTTCAGTCAGCCTACCTATAGCGTTGCGGAAAATGGCGGGAATGCTTCGATTACCGTTGAACGTGCAGGTAATCTTAGCAAACCTGCAACGGTAAATTATGCCACTAGCAATGGCACTGCGATCGCTCCCTCGGACTATACGGCAACTTCAGGAACCCTCAGTTTTGCAGCGGGAGAAATCACCAAGACGATTTCGATTCCAATTATCAATGACGCGCTGATCGAATCGAGCGAAACACTCAACATCGCACTCAGCAACCCCGGTCGTCGGACAAGGATTGGTTCCCCCAGCACGGCGACGCTGACAATTGTAGACAACGATCCCAGTTTTACTCGGCAGACTGTGGTATCTGGACTCAACCAACCCACGGTAGTCGATTGGACGCCGGATGGTAGCAACATGTTTATCGCGCAAAAAGATGGCGTCGTCCGCGTATTCAGAAATGGGACATTGCAATCAACGCCGTTTATTAATATTTCCAACCAGGTTAACAATGTGCGCGATCGCGGTTTGTTGGGGATGGCAATTCATCCTAACTTTGCCACCAATCCCTACGTTTATCTCCTCTTCACCTACGATCCGCCAGAAGCATCCAACAATATTAACCCAGGCACGAATTTAGACGATCCAGATGGTGCGGGGAATCGTCCATCGCGTTTGATTCGCGTTACGGCGACAACCGATCCGGTTACGGGTAATATTACCGCCGTCCCCGGAAGCGAAGTAGTTTTGCTGGGTAAAAATAGCACCTGGGAATATACAAGTCGTCCGGATGGCAATAGCACCAATGATTCATCGATTCCGCCTTCAGGAATTAACAATGGCACTACAATTGTGGCGCCGCAAACGCTGATCGAACGCGACGCCAACAACAATTTAACTAACAACATTCGCGACTATTTAGCAACCGATAGCGAATCCCATACCATCGGTGCAGTTCACTTTGGCAGCGATGGTGCTTTGTACGTCAGCAATGGCGATGGCACTTCCTACAATTTTGCCGATCCGCGCACCGTGCGCGTTCAAGACTTGAATAATCTTTCCGGAAAAATCCTCAGAATCGATCCAAATACAGGTGCAGGATTATCCGATAATCCATTTTTTAATGGAGCGGATGGCGCAGATAACAATCGCGACAAAGTCTTCGATTATGGTGTGCGAAATTCGTTCCGCTTCACCTTCGATCCAGTGACTGGATTGCCAGTAATTGGCGATGTAGGGTGGTCGCAATGGGAAGAAATTAACACAGGTCGAGGAGTGAATTTTGGTTGGCCTTATTATGAGGGGGGAAATGGTGTCAGCTTGCAACAATCAACCGGATACGCTAATTTACCGGAAGCTCAGGCATTTTATGCTAGCGGTCAATCGGTAACCGCTCCCATTTATGCTCGTACCCATGCCAATGGAGCGATCGCCATCATCATGGGTGATTTTTATGACAACAATCGGCTGATTTTTGGTGATGTTGGGGAAGGCAATATTTATGAAGCAACCCTCGATCAAAATCGCAATATAAGTGGGGTTCGAGTGTTTGATTCTGGTCTACCCTATGTGGTCGATATGGAAAAAGGTCCCGATGGCAATATGTACGGCGTCAATCTAGGGAACGGAACCATCTTCCGTTGGGTTCCTGCTTAGCTTGCTCTCAATCAATTGCAGATTTAAGATTGTAGATGGTAGATGTTATTAAATCTGCAATCTTAAATCTTAAATCTGCAATTCTCAGTTATGCTAGCAATGCTTTTAGATGCACCCGGTAAACCTTTGCGGGTTGCTGATGTACCAATACCAACTGCGAACCCACATCAAGTATTGTTGCGCGTCCACGCCTGCGGAGTTTGTCGGACTGATTTGCACATTGTCGATGGGGAATTAACCCATGCCAAATTGCCTTTAATTCCCGGTCATCAAATTGTCGGGACGGTGGTGGCGACGGGCGAACGCGTGGCAAAATTTCAGCCAGGCGATCGCGTCGGCGTCCCCTGGCTCGGTCATACTTGTAACCATTGCCGCTACTGTGTTTCCGGTCGGGAAAACCTTTGCGACAATGCCGAATTTACGGGTTACCAAATTGACGGTGGTTATGCGGAATATACGGTAGCAGACGAGCAATTTTGCTTTCCAATTCCCCCAGATTATCCGGATTTGCAAGCCGCCCCGTTATTGTGTGCCGGATTAATTGGTTATCGTTCTTACAGAATGACCGGGGATGCGGAACGTTTGGGATTTTATGGTTTTGGCGCTGCCGCACATATTTTAATTCAAGTGGCTAAATATGAAGGGCGGCAAGTTTATGCCTTTACCCGCGATGGGGATATTGAAGGACAAGAATTTGCCAAAAAATTGGGTGCAGTTTGGGCAGGTGGTTCCGAAGAATTACCTCCAGAACCTTTAGACGCGGCGATTATTTTTGCTCCCGTTGGTAAACTCGTACCGGCGGCTTTAAAAGCGGTAGCAAAAGGCGGCGTAGTCGTTTGTGCTGGTATTCACATGAGCGATATTCCTTCTTTTCCTTATGAAATTTTATGGTCAGAAAGAGTGTTGCGATCGGTGGCAAATTTAACGCGGAAAGATGGAGAAGAATTTTTAGAATTAGCGCCCAAAGTTCCCATTCGCACCGAAGTAGAAGCATTTCCGCTGACAGCAGCGAATGAAGCTTTGACGGCATTACGCAGCGGTAAGATACAGGGTGCGGCGGTATTGGTGGTGGATAGTCACATCCAATAATATCAACACAACAGACTCGGGACTTATATCATGTCCGCGAGAGATCGGTAGTGTATGGATGGCTAATTGTTAATTGCTAATTGCTAATTGCTAATTGCCTCCTCCAGCAGCGATTAGCGATTAGCTATTAGCAGTTATATGATGTCCGCCTAATTACCCTGAATAAAAATCTCTCCCAAGTCACCGTGTCACCCCCTCAGAGTCATTCCTAACTATGGGTGATTAACCGGACATGATATTACACAACCGTTGCTTAAGGACACGATCAGCTGCTACGCATTTAAATCCAATAAAGAGGCGGGCAAGATGCCCACCCCACAAGAAGAAGGGAAAATTTGACTCTTAAATTAGGTGCGTAGCAGCTGATTACGCAAAAAAACCAGGACTCTAGCACGACGAGAAAAGAAACCCGGTTTCTTCGTTGATCTATGGTTGCCAAACCAACGATTTCTCGGATCGCCCTTAGTTTCTTGGCGTAAGTCCTGAAAACAAAGGGCGATCCGAAAAATAGTGGGTGATTAGTCGCGAGATTGACGCATCACCTTTGTTTTTGACCCCGCGTGCTAGAGTCCTGAGACTTACTCTTCGATGGTTTCGATTAGATCCTCGATTAGAACATCAAAAATGCGAGCGATCTTCTGAATCGATGTTAGGTCAACAGTTGCCAGTCCTTGAGAGCGCGCATAATGCCTGACTGTGCTACAGAGAATCCCCAGCGCTATCTCAGTACACCAAATATTCAGAATTCCAGTAGTCAAACAAACTTTGAATTTCTGATTCATTTCGATTCCCCAGGTGTACCGCGAATCCGCAGCAAGTACCGACATAATAAACGTTTGTATGGCCTCTGCCAAAATTGCCGTTATTGCAGCTACTTAAACCTTGGGTGTTGGGGCGTTGTCCCATCCGATGTCTGTTTAGCCAGATTTCAAAGCCCCTAACGTTGTAAGAAAAAACCCAAATCCTGTTTATAGGATTCGAGTATGCGTCGATAGTGATATCGCAATCGTTCGCAAACTGCCCCAGCCTAACTGTAGAGCTACTTTGATAGCCTATATGCAAGCCAGCATTTGAGCTGGTCGCCTGATTACCGAATAAATAATTTTCAAATTTTGCTGACTTTCGAGTGTCTACAAAGGAAAAAGTATAGTAATTGTTGGCTAGACCATTAAAATCAAACGGATAAAATTCATTGTTGTTGAACTCCAATCCAGGTTTACCAGCTACCAAATTGTTTCTAAAAAACGCTTGTTGATTGGTATTGGTCTGAACAGAAACTATATTACCAAACCAATATGATTTACTAAGCTAGGCACTCTTTGATTTTCGGTGTAGCCCGTAAGAAAACGAGCCTCAAACCAATAAAGTAAACCTGATAACTCAGCCGGATTGGGGTTAAAGTTGTGATATAAAATCACCCCATTCACTACAGAAATACCATCAAGTATGGGTAAATTGGAGTGAGAGTGATTTGCCCCGCCAATTGATTGCGCGCTATTAATAACTGGCATATTATGTCTGTAAGACTTCCTCACCACTACCTTCGTAAAAGCTCAATGTGCTAGTTAATCCCGCACCACATATAGCGTAAACCAATCGCTTATCTAAATTGCCCGACTCAATTTGATAAGTTCCACCGCTAGGCGACAGAAGAATTCCGCTGCCGAAAACAGGGTCGTTCCGGTGGTCAACCGTAACCCAATTAGCGCCGGTATTAATAACATAAAGAACCGTGCGGTCATTGTTTGCGGCACGAACGAGAGTAGAAGTTGCAGTGACGTTTACCATGCCGCTAACGCTTGTGGTAGTTTCCAAACGGCGCATAATTCCTGAAAAGGTAGAGCCGACATTTAAGACAGACATAGTTCAAGATTTACAATTAGATTGTTGGTTTTAATTTTTATCTTGCAGTGCTTTTACTAAATCGTTATAATTCTTTTTTGTCACAAGCTTAACTTCTGGAATAGTTCCATAAGCTTGCTCAAATTCTTCTAACTGTTTTAGAAGCGCCTCAATGATGGGTTCAAACTTTTTAGGTATTTCCACTTGGAAGCCTATCTAAAATTTGCTCGAGTTTGTTTTCAATAACGTTAATTGTTTGCGAAAAATACGGCGGTAATTCTCCTATAAATCGCCACACCGTAATATGTGCTTCTTGGTGCCAATGCGGGATTGAAGCCGTTAACCTCCATACTCTAGGAGAAGAGTCAGGAAAAAATAGTACCTGTTCTCTAGTTGTTGTTCGATTGTATAACGGTATTCTCCACTTAGCTACCTCAACAGAACCTGAAACATCAAATGATGTTGGGGCAGGAATCGATTGTTTCAAGTAACACCCTAATTTCCACCAAGGGCGGGCAACTGGATTGTGAAACCGCGCTGCCATAATCCGGCTGCGTTGAAACAGAGGAATATCAAAGTCAGCAATAGCCAATCGTCCGTAATCCGGATTTATTGGAGCTAGCTGAATCTCAAAATATTCCAACTCCCACAAATCACCATTACTTAAATTTACATCGAAAAAAAAAGAACTCATCCTAAAACAAACTCAGTCCTTGTGTCCAGTTCTCTTCAGCCTCAATCGGATCGATACCACACTCAGAGATAACTTCTTCAAATTCTGCTAGCGAGATGCTACCTTGAATTAGCTCGGATAAAGCTTTTTGTCGAATTACCATTAGCTCAACCTCGTACTCAAATTCTTTCTGGCACTGGTAAGGAGTAGTTTGAACAGGCATTGACAAAAAATATTCAAAATTGTCAAGGATGAGGTCGTTGGTTTTCATAGCTTGATTGGTGCGTTTTCAAAAGTAAGTGTTGCCTTACCTTTATCACCCAAAGCGCGTTGCCTCACCGTTCCCGTAGGTCCAAATAAAGCACTAAACGCGGTTCTAAGTCCACCTACATCGATGTCACCAGTTGCTCTAGAGAACGGCGTGCTTCTATGGCTCTGCCCTCCAGGCCCTTCATCGTAAAATCTAATCCATCGCGTCCGCCAAGGAGTCCATTCCACTTCCGCTGTAGAGTTCCCGAAGTACCAAGAAATTTTGGTAGGTTTTGTACCGCTTCCCCTAATTGGCCCAACTAAAACCCCAGACCCTTCCGTCAACGTGCCGAGTAATCCAGCTTGCTCAACGGTAAGAATACTTTGCTGTTGCGTTCCAGCACCAGCTGGAGCCGCAACTGTGTTGGAATCAACAGAAATTTGAAAAATTGCCCGATCGTTACCTCGTTCGCGCAACATCGATCGGTAAAAAGCGGTTGTTTGGGCTCCTCTAGATCTGTAAGCTCGGTTACGCTCGACTCGTCGGGTTGCGCGTGCCTGTTCTCTCCGTTGCGCCTCCTCTAAAGCTTCCCGCAACTCTGCTATTGTTTTTCGCCGTCCCATATTTTCTTCCTAAGCTTCGCCACTTCCATAGACTAACCCAGAATTTCAGCAGTTTTTTGAGCTGGAAGGGCTAAGCCTATCCTGGTGTTTTTTCAAAATCTTGGTCAAGACGCAGTTAGGTCTTCTTCCACCTCGCGCCCCTGCTCGTAAACAACAACGGGTTGCATCATGCCGCGGATAAGAATCGCGGCGTAACGGAAATAGACATCCGCAATCGGTCTTTCCCTTGGCATCCGCTTTGTTTTGCCAAAAATTGTTTTTGTAGGGGGTATGGTGGGATAGCGCGTGCTAGGGGCTTCATTTGCTTTATAGTTAGCGTTTTGCCAGTCAGGGGTGTGATTTTGAATTTCTAAAACTTTTTCTACAATCCTTTTACCCTCTTCTTTGGAGCGGCACAGAATTTGTAGTTGGTATCCCCTATCCCAATCACAGTAAGATAGTAAATCCTTTCCCTTGCGCCATAGCAAACCCTGTCCTCCACCAAAAATAGTTTTGATTCTTCGACCAAAAGTCAGCGCTTGACTTTCGCTAATGTCATCATCTGACCCAGCATCCATAATCCTAAAGCTTATTTCTCCAGTTACAGGCTCGTATCCTTCCTCAACGTCTTCTATTTTTTCTGAGAAATAAAGAGTAATTTGCGGTTTGTGTCTGCGCTTCCTAGTAATTTTATCATAGTTTGGCATTAATAAACCGCGTTCGCCTTTAATTATCGTAAACAACTGCACTCGCATATCCATCACTGAGGCAGTATCGTTATCCCTAATTAAGCAAGCTTTTTTTAAGCTAGCCTTTGACGGAATGTTTCGGATATATTCAATAATTTCCGGCACTTCAACATTCCGGAAAAACTCGTTAACCAGCTGATTATGTATTAGGCAAAAAATCGACTGTAAGTGTTCAAAATTCTTCATGGTTTTAATTCTGATGATTGAATTGTAGGCGACTGATATTTAGCTTTACTATCCGCTTCTGCTTCGGTTTTACCCGAAACTAATTCCCTAACAGCTTCATTAAATTTTTGCCGCTGTTCGCGCATTTCAATTACTGTATCTTGAATAGACTTAACTTCAGATACGGCAGAAGAAAGACTACTAGCAACATCCTCAATGTTTTGGATACCCTGAATCATTCCGTTTAATTTAGTCTGGCGCGCAGTAGCTGCGTTAATCTGCTCCGGAAACCAATTAAACGCATTTTCAAAAACTACCCCCGCTCTTCTCAATGCGTTACCTATCTTTCCGGTCATTTCTGCACCTAATTCCATAATTGAACGAGCAGAATCAATAATTGATTGCATTGAATTAATTACGTTGGCTGCAGCTTGATAAATGTTGTTAAGCTTTTTCCAAGTCGTTTTCGTTTTAGTCCAGTTTTCCTGGCCTAAAATGCTACTCATAAAATCATCTGCCTGTTTTCCAACGACGTTAAACACTTCAAACTCTTCACCATCGGGGCTTTGTAACCCTATTATTTGAAGTCCTGTATTCAGGATTTATCCTACTGTTTGTACGACATTAGCACTTAACATCGCTGCATTGTGCAATAGTAAAATAAAAGATAATGCATCCAGCAGCATGGGTAAGCGAAACCATTTCGACCACTTATCGATCCGTTTTGTTATTTCCTGAAAAACTTCACCAACTTTATCAAAAGTTCTTTGAACTAAATTGCCCACATCATCTAATTTGCTAGCAATGTTTTGTACCCGTGTTGCAGTATTATTTACTACGTTGTCAACAGAATTTACGGTCGTTGATGTTGCTTGAGTAGTGGCGTTGATTGTAGCAAATGGTGGCTTTAATTCGTCGATGTTAGCGTTAATTTGTAAGTGAGTTTGCGTTACTTGTGCTGGCAAATTGACGTTAGTAGCTATTATTCGCCGCAAGGCTACCATAATTGGACTTAAGTCGCAACTCATTCTTTCTCTCTCCTCTCTTTCTTCAATAATTCTGCGAAGCCTACGGTTAATTCTGGGAACAATTTCAAATTCTTGTTCTAGTGGAGGTGAAGGTTCAAAATCAGGTGACCATGACCCAGAAGGAGTAATCACATCAATTGGGGTACAAGGTTCATCAATTGAGTTGGTAACTCTAGCTAATCGATCGACTCTGCCATTAACAGTTCGCAAATTACCAACCGAAAAAGTGAAGCTGGTATATAAATAATAAAGAGGAGGGTCTTCAAAATTACTATCGAACAACAAACTAGCGTTAATCATTCGGGTTCTGTCTTGTATGGTTATCAAAGCGTAATCATCAATAACGCCCCAATGTGGAGGTAACGATGATAAAGGCGCAGTTGGTAGCCATTGCCATCCATCATCATTAATAAAGCTCGTTCCTCCATATATAACCGTGATTTCGTCTGTATCTCTCCATTGCGGATCTATTGGCAAAGTAAAGTTAGGTTCAGGGTTAGTCGGTGGAATTTGAGGATTTTCTCTAGATTCCTCTAAAATATTTCTAACTCGACGCCAATTTCGCCTTTGTTCTTTAATAAATCTGATAACTTGGTCGCTTAAAAAGTCACTAACCTCGTTTAACCCAGGAAAAGCGATATCGTTCAAACCTCGATTAACCTGAGTTAGTTTGTCATTAATCTTTCTAGACGTATCGAGATATCGCCGCAAGAGAGTACGCGGCGGACGCGGACTTACAGGTGGACGCTGTATGTTTAAAGGCAGTCTCGGCGCAGGTGGTTCGGGAAAATCTTGATACCTGGGAAGTCTTTCTAGCTGGGATTGTGACGATGCTGATGGCATTCTCGGTTTGCGGCGAGCGAGCCTTGGGTCAGAAATGCGGCGCGGTAGCTGAGTAGGGACGGGTATAGGTTCGCGAGGTTGCTGGGGTATGTTGGGCTGCTCGAGCAGCAACCCCCTTTCTCTTTGGTATCGCTGATAAAATTCTCTTTTGTATCGCTCTTGCGCTTGTTCGTTGCTTCTGCGATAAGCCTCTCGGAGTCTGGGTGCGTTCGGTCTTCTCCCAAAGTCGGCAACGGGTCGTCTTGCTATGGTTCGGGGTGCATACCTGGCTCTTCTGAGCAGTTTAGAGGTAAGCCCAACTACAACTTTAATCCCAGGAGCAGCCATCAAATTGACTCCATCATTTCAAGCATCGCCGTGCCGGATGATGTGACCGCTGAAATTACCCCTTTGTAATTTATTTCCCGAGTGTTGAGGACGTGACTGGAACCACCAGGATTTAAACCGATTCCTGCGTTAACAATAGCCGTTGCACCGTAGTTTAGGTAAACAATTGCACTACCGCGATTAACAATTGTTACCAGCTTGCGGTCTGGATTAGCCGGTAAAATCACTGAACTGTTGGTGGTGACGCTGACACTGGTGGGACTACTTTGGACGATGCGGAAAACTTCATCGGTGCTGGGCGAACTTTCAGCCGCCACGAGCCACCTAAAGAAAATCGGGAGTCGGGGAGCCACGTCAATTTATTGCGTGGAGGAACGACGACTCGCTGATTTTAATCAGCGTCAATCATTCGTGCCAACTGTTCAATTATTTCACTGATACTTATCCCTTTATTGTTGGCG
>NZ_JBHFNP010000094.1:0-12440 GCF_041929235.1 Microseira sp. BLCC-F43 | reverse complement strand
CATCAAAGCGTTTACACCATCTCTCGAAGCATGGTGGCATGGAGGCGGGAGTTGTCTCTTTCATGACTCAACTCTTAACGTGAAATGTTTGCCATGCCTGAATTATACCTTCATTGGCTCTTAATTTTTGTTTAAGTCCCGATAATTCCTTCCTCACCGTGCTTCGCCGTCACCATCCCGAACTTGCACCCGCTTTAGTGGGTGTGGAAAATGGTTTCGCCCCCTGGCGTCGCTTGGGAACACCTGTGAAATAGTTTTGCAACTTTGTGCGATCGCGCTCTTAAAAGAGAGTGCGATCGCGCTCCCACATTTCATAAACCCAAACAATAACGAACAGCTGCTTCAACTTCTAGCATTTTTGCATCTGATAGCTGCCCAGCAGGTGTAGCAGGAAATCGCCTTTTATCCAAAGAACGAATTTGAAAACACAGAAACACTGTTTCTAAAAGTAATCCACTTTCTGCTGGAGAAACACGCACGTTGGTAGGAAAATCTTGGGGTACATTCTCACCTTTAGTACCAACAACCACAGTCACAACGAGAGGCAATTGGTTAATATTATCAATCGATAAAACTAAAACAGGTCGCTTTCCGGCCTGTTCTTTTCCCTGCACTGGGTTAAGATTGACAAAATAAATTTGCCCTCTCTCAATAGTCATAAATTTTCCATACCATCCATTTCTGTTACGGCAAATTCTTCATTTATTGCAGCAATTTCTGATTGAATATGTGGATCGTTAGCCATTGCTGCTAGTTGGGTTTCCATATATTTGGCATCAGCAAATTTATCTTGTACCTGTGTCCTTTGCCGCACTTTTTTAGCAATACGCTCTAACAACCACAGTTGTTCTTGAGGAGACAATGTATCAATCAAACGGTCAATTTCTAGTAAAGTTGATGAGAGCATTTTACTTGCCTTCGCTTTTATAAAAAATAAATCTAATTAATTGTTTTGCAGTCCTTTCCTACATTGGGATTCAAAATGCAAGCCTGCGATCGCACGCTTCTATTTTAAGTTTCCTCTTTTTCTTCCTGTGTTCCCTTTCGCGATCGCTTCCCGACTGCTTCTTCATAATCCCCAAGCCTTTGGGCGAGCTGATCGGCGATATACTCCTCTAGTGACTTCCCAACCGACATCGCCCTAGCCTTGCACTCAACAAGATGATGTTCTTGACAGGCGTTGATGTAAGTATCCATTGCTGCGTCGAGATTAGCGGTAACCGACTTCCCCGTTCCTGACGCGCTGATCACCATTCCTATGTAGCGCGTAATCGGCAAAGGGTTGGTGGTCAGGCGCTTGTCTGGAAGCTTCTGCAACAGTCCCCGCTCCTGAAGTATTTGTAGCAGTTTGTCCATGTTCATAAAGCTTTACCAAAGAATATAATCTTTTTATAAGCGTTGTGATATTATCATACCAAGTAAAGGACGCCGCGCCTTGGGTCTGGACCACCCAAAACGCGACTTTACCCCCTCTAGTCAAAGCCTAAAGGAGGCACAGACATATCATGTCAAAAAATAGTACCAAGCGGCGAGGCAAAACAGCCTCTTCGCGGAAACTGGCTGATAAAGTTCCAGTAAAAAGCTTTTTTTCCTTGGAAAATCCTGCTTTGCCATTGGCGGACAATCTGGGAGATCCACTCGATGAATCGGAACAGCTGAGACTGATTGCGATTGGATCTGCCAGAGTAGTCACTTCCACGATTAACACGCTGCACTTGTTGAAGTTTGCTCATGTCAGCGAGTGGAGTCGGCTGCTAAGAGCGCCCAATCCTGGAAAAGTGATGAGCATTCTCACAAAACGAATCAGGCTCGATATACCTCCGGCGCGGTAGGCGATCGCTAGATGTTGCATCAGTCTCATAGCCCGCCCTGCAATAAATGATCCTGTTGGCGAATAGATTGAGGGGTTTCACCCCCCAGGTGGCTCTTTCCCAGGTTCCACCTGGGAATGCTGTGCGTGGAGGCAGAGCCTCCTGCGCCAAAAAGAGGCTCTGCCTCCAGATCTGCGTTACCAGGCCGGAGCCTGGTAACGAGGCGATCGCAAACCCCTAACAGAAGCGGGGAGGGGCTTTCAGGCTCCCCCTTCCCTTGGAGGGAAGGGGGTTGGGGGGTTAGGTTTTCCGACTTTACCAACAGCATCATTTATTCTCTGGGGGGCTAATGCGAAAGGTGCAAGATCTCAAGATCGCTTAAGCATTGCTAGTCAACGCATTTGATCTAACGTAAAACTAGGGTGGATATTTTCCACTCTAGTTTTTTCTGCTGGAATGCTAAAAATTTTTCAGGGATATTCGATCAGCAGTGGAGTTTCAGGTACAAAATGAGGAGGATAATTGGTTTTCTTATCACATCCTCGTAAAGACTTAATCGGGAATGGTTCGATCTGTTGTAAATCTCGGACTTCCCAATAAATCACCCAGGAATTTGACTTATCCGTTTCATAAGCTGTGGTTGGGCGAAATTTAGCTCCACCTGGGTGAGTACCGTTGCGGCGCGCCTCCACGTGCCCCACATATACGCCTTGCCAAGATACCATTGCTCCAATTGATTCTCCTGGCATGGAAGCGTAAATAAAAACATTAATCTCTTCTTCGCCTCTAGTTGTATCTATTTTGCGAAACAACTCAAACAACTTACTGCCAAAGGCAACTTTTCCTTGTTGATCGCAGACTTCTTTGGCTGAAATCAGTTCAATTTCTGGAACGGGTGCGAGAATAGCAAATGCACGGTTTATTGACATGGATTTAACTGGATTGAGATAATGTTGCACTTCATTAGTTTATCTAAAATCTTGATTAATTATACCAAGATTTTAGGCTAATTTCCCCCTTGGTAATATTTTACCCCATCTCGGTTTTCAAATTGGGCGTTACTGGCGTGAGCATTTGTTCTAAATAAATCAACACACCGATTGCTTGAATTAAAATTCAACTCGCTTTCTGCCAATGTACAGAAAATGATCGGTCATCCCAAGTCCTTCTGGTGTTGTTGCAGTTTGTTCCACTAAATCCAGCCACGCTTCTACTTCGCTTTCTGGTAATTCAGTTAAACTTTTCTGAAATGCACCCGTAAATGATTCCACGCCAAGCATCGATATTTCCTCAAATTTATTTTCAAACAGCTGGCGGAATTCTGCAACTGTTGTTAAATGAGCCAATCCGATTGGCGGTGCGTGTTCTGGGTCAACATTTCCATCTTGAAGGAATTGTTGGTGAAATTCTTTTCTAGCTGATGCAAGTTGTGGAAATTCTCGAAATAATTCTCTTAGATAAGTCAGGCGATTGATTCCAGCAGCAAACAAAATACCGCCCTGTTTCAGTATTCTGGCTGCTTCATTGACTGCTTGGTTTCTTTCTTCTAACGTACAAAGATGGTAGAGTGGACCCAGCATTAGAACAGCATCAAATATTTCATTTTCAAAACATTCCAAGTTTGTGACTGAAGCTCGGTTAATTGCTTGAATTTGTTGTTCTAAACCCTTTGTTCGCAGCCTTGTTAAGGTTGCATCGAGCAGTTGCTGTGTAATATCGACCAAATAAAGCAAACAACCACGCCGTGCCAGTAATTCTGCATAGTGACCGACTCCGACACCAATATCAGCAACGATTGCACAATTGGGAATATACTTTTGAATGTATCTAGTTGTAATTGCCAACTCTACCGGAAAATATTCTGAGAGTCGAACAGATTCAAAGTCTAAAATAAAATCATAATGTTGAGCAACTTTATCGTGCTGTTCTGGAAATTGGCTCATAGTTTTTGCTCCCTAACTCATCCCTAAGATGGTGCGTTACACTTCGTTAACGCACCTACTTTTTCTTGATTTCTCACGCCTGCCAAGATTAGATTAATCGCCTCCTGGGTATATCGTTCGATCGTTTCTGGATTCATTCTATCTACATCTGGCATTAGATGCTTGATATTTTCATGAGCGTTAAAATAAAACGTACAAATTCCGGCAATTTGAAGGCTGGTCAAAAACGGATCGACTTTGCGAAAGGTTCCCTCTGCCATTCCTCGTTCCAAAATATCGATCAAGTACGCGAATGTTTCTTGCCAATTTCCCAATTTGAAATACTTTCCCTGATTTTGATTCGCTTCTTGAAACCATAGCATCCCCCGTCGTGGGTGTGCTGCTTCGTAAGCAATTGCCTCTCGCACCGCTGTCTTCAATGCTTCCTCTGGCGGTAACTGGTCTAAGTTTAGCTGCTGCAACATCTGGTGCATCTCCACCGCTGGTCGTTGCAGTACTGTTTTATACAGTCCTTCTTTATTCTGGAAGTAGTAATGAATCATCGCCGAGGTGACGCCTGCACGGGATGCGATCGCTTCTATCCTCGCCCCGTTTAACCCGCACTTGGCAAACTCCTCCTCTGCCGCATCCAATATCTGCTTTTGCGTCGCCTCTGGATCTCTCTCCTGCCGACGCTTGTTAGATGAGCGTTGTGACTTTGTTGAATCCCCCACAGATCCCCATCACCCTAACTGCCATCATATCTTAACTAAAAAATTGGTTAGTAGTTGACATTCAGCTTTAGTTACTTCATACTAATTAAACAATTAGTTAAATAATTATGGCGCGTTTTCTCATAGGTACAATACCTGCGGTTGGACACGTCAATCCAGCCGGGCCAATTGCTCGCAAGCTAGTAGATCGCGGTCATCAAGTGTGGTGGTATACCGGGAAAAACTTCCAATCAAAGGTAGAAGCGACAGGCGCACGCCACATTCCCATACGCACGGGAGCGGATTTTTCCGATTTGAATACCCTGCCTGATGATTGGTTAAAAACAAGAGATTCTTTAGCAGGATTGGCACTATTTAAATTTTACCTCAAGCACGCTTTTATTGACGGCGCTGTGGCGCAATTTAAAGACTTAAGCGACATATTAAAGGAGTTTCCTGCGGATGCAATTTTAGCCGATTCTTATTTTCTAGGCGCTGCCTGGATATATGAAAAAGGAGGGCCACCTTGGGCTGCTTTTGGGATTAGTGGATTGGCTTTTAGCAGTCGTGATACAGCGCCTTTTGGATTGGGCATAGAACCTGATAACTCAACGCTTGGACGCTTGCGTAATAGTTGTTTAAACTGGTTGTTTCAGCGAGTTATATTCAACGATGTTACTGTCTATCTAGATCGAATGCGAGGTAGCATTGGATTAATACCCGATTATAAAGATTTTTTAGATGCCACATTATCACCATTACTTTATTTACAAGGAACTGTTCCCGCGTTTGAGTATCCCCGCAGTGAATTGCCAACGCAAGTACATTTTGTCGGGGCGCTTTTACCTGAGCCACCTGCTGATTTCACGCCTCCCATTTGGTGGGATGAATTGAAAAACGGCAAGCTAGTAATCCACGTTACGCAGGGAACTGTAGCGACTAAAGCGGATGATTTAATTGTTCCCACAATTAAGGCACTAGCAGATGAAGATGTGCTAGTTGTGGTAACGACTGGCGGCGAGACAAAAGAAAGTATTAAACTCGATTCAATTCCCAAAAACGTCAGGATAGAACCGTTTATCCCTCATTACCATCTTTTGCCCCACGTTGATGTCATGGTGACCAACGGCGGGTATAACGGCGTGCAGATGGCTTTAGCAAATGGCGTACCCATAGTTGCAGCAGGTCAAACTGAAGAAAAGCCAGAAGTATGTGCCAGGGTGCAGTGGTCTGGAGCGGGTATTAATCTTAAAACAAAGTCGCCTACGCCGACGCAGATAAAAGACGCTGTGAAACAAATTTTATCCTCGTCAAGCTATCGTCAGAAGGCGCAACTTATTCAAGCTGAGATTGCCCGTCACGATGCACCGACTTTAGCTGTTACGCTATTGGAGGAGTTGGCAGCAACGAAACAGCCAGTTTTGAGAGCAGATTAATTACTTATTTTGAGGGAACTTTAATCATGCAGCCTTTGAATAATTCAAGCTCACGCTCATCTAATTTAAGTCATGCCTTGGTGATTGGCGGAAGTATCGGGGGACTATTGGCGGGGCGGGTATTAGCGAATCACTTCCAGCAAGTAACTATTATCGAGCGCGACATCTATCCTGACGCACCCGTACCGCGCAAAGGGGTTCCCCAGTCGCAACACCTGCACGCGCTGCTGACGCGGGGACAAATGATACTGGAAGAGCTATTTCCCGGACTCAAGGACGAACTAATTGCTGCTGGTGCGCCCTTATTGGAAGTCGGGTCAGATTCTGCTTGGTATAGTCGTTTTGGTTGGGCAGTTCGGTTTAATTCTGGGATTAAAATCATCGCACTCAGTCGCGGATTGTTGGATTTCTGCGTGCATCGCCGAATGAATGGGATCCCAAATCTGCGGTTTCTCTTGGGCGCAACGGTAACCAAACTGCTGGCGAATGGGGATAACACGGGTATCGCTGGCGTGTCTGTGCGTTGGCGAAATCCGTCAGATGGCAGCATCCGCGAAGAGCAGTTATTGGCAGATTTGGTAGTGGATGCCAGCGGCAAGACTTCCAAAGCACCAGAATGGCTGAAAGAATTGGGATACATACCACCAAAAGAAACAGTTGTCAATCCATTTGTCGGCTATGCCAGTCGAATTTACCGACGCCCAGAAAACTTTCAGGCGGATTGGCAATCGCTGTTTGTGCAATCCGCACCACCGGAAGGGACGAGGGGCGGGGTGCTGTTTCCGATTGAAGGCGATCGCTGGATTGCCGGGATGGGGGGAATAAATCGCGACTACCCACCCACCGACGAAGCGGGATTTTTGGAATTCGTCCGCAGTCTGCCAACTCCTGCAATCTACGAGGCGATTAAAGAAGCAGAACCTCTGACGCCGATTTATGGTTACAGAGACACAGAAAATCGCCTGCGTCACTACGATAGTCTCCCCCGCTACCCGGAAAACTTTTTGGTTGTAGGACATGCAGCTTGTGCGTTTAATCCAGTTTACGGGCAAGGCATCACCGTTGCCGCGCTAGAAGCACAAACATTAGACAAATGCTTGCATCAGCATTCCAACCGGAATTTTAAAGGTTTTGCGCGACAAGTTCAAAAGCAGTTGGCAACAGTTCATGCCGTCCCTTGGATGGCGGCGACAAGCGAGGATTATCGCAGTCCGGGAACTGAAGGCGGGAAACCGGATTTTTTCACTCAATTGATGCACCGATATATGGATGGGATATTGCAGCTGGCGATGAACAATACTGACGTTTACCGCAGGTTTCTAGAAGTGATGCACATGCTCAAACCATCGACTGCTTTGTTTCATCCCCGCATTTTTATCCAGGTGCTTAGGCAAATTATCCAATCTTCCCCATCATCTCCAGAAAAGAGCGTTGTGAAGGGAGGAGTTGAAAAGGTGATGTCTTGAGAAATGCCAAAGGACTAATTGAATGAACCGCAGAGGACGCAGAGGACGCAGAGGAAGAGAATACAGAGATTTTGACAACTGATGCGCGAATTGTTACATCTTATTGGAGAAAACAATGAATCCTATTTTACCCGGTGCGCCTTGGTTGATTGCTCACAAGTCGATGTTGGGAATTAATAAACCCAATAAGATTACGCTAAACGGGCAAGATTATGTCTTGTGGCAAAACGAAAAACGAGAAGTTTTTGCCCTCGACAATGTATGTCCGCACATGCAAGCACCTTTATCAGATGGGTGGATTTGTAAAGAAAGAAACACCATCGCTTGTCCTTTTCACGCGCTGGAATTTGACGGACAAGGCAGACTTTACCAAGAAGGGAAACAGGATGTAAAACCCGTCGCCAAACCTTTAGAAACAATTATCGTCGGCGATTGTATTTGGACCTATGGTGGATACGAACCAAGAATACCCGTTCCCGATTTAATTCCCAGAATTTCCGAAGGCTTCCAATTTTTAGGCGTGACTGGCGAAAAGAGTATCAACGGTGATTTTCTCACCAACATAAAGATAAACTATGACTACAATCACCAAAATGGAACCCACCGGGAAGTTTTCAAAATCAAGGGAATTGAAGTCAGCGATTATGAGGAAAATGGTTACTGCACCAAGTTGGTACAGAAAGTTATCAAAGATGACAATACCCTGGGAGAAATACTGGCAAATCCAGCCTTATTAACTCTCCCCAAAACCTGGGTAAATCAGTTTGAATACGCCTTTCCTGCATTGACTTCATTGGTTATCAACATTTCCTTGGGACAGGCGATTCAAATTCACGTTCTTTACCCGGAAACCGAAAACAGAACCAAGACATTTCTCCTAGTATTTGGCAAATTTAAACATCCGATTTTAACATCCTTGCTCAAGAATTCATTTCTGAAGGCTGCTGCTACAGTTATCGATCAGGATACAAAAGCGATTGAAAGTTTGTATCCCAAAGAAAAACCAAAAATTAGACTTCCCAATGAAGAGATTATGTTTTATGCAGAAAAACTTTACCGGGAGTGGTAAAGTTTAAGACCATTATAGCGGCAAAGCAGGCCCATGAGCTACACCTTGGTTTGTGTAGCGGCAGCATTAATGCTGCCGCTACACAACCGAAGCCAAAAGGCTGTACTTCACTCGGTTGAAATCCGCTGTAAAATAATAGAGACGCCCCCTCAAAAGCGTCTCTACACCAATAATATGATGTCAGGCTTTTCACCCATAATTAAAACTCAGAGCGTCCCCCTATCCCCGCGTCAGGAGCGTCAGTCCTAACTAAGGGTATTCAAGCGAACATGATATAACCTCTTCTTCTCTCTTTCCTCTGCGTCCTCTGCGCCTCTGCGGTAAAAAAAATTACCGCTTACGTTGAGTTTTAGCAGGTTTACTTTCCTGACTCACGCGATAAAATTTCACTTGATTCAAGGCAGCACTAGCAGATTTTACTACATTACCATCTGAGTCGCGTAAAGCATTTTGGATAAAGGGTATAACTCGTTCGGATTTGATTTTTCCTAAAGCTTCTACCGCAGACTGACGCACTGACGCCGCTGGATCTTTGGTTAATTTACCTAAAACGGGAATAACGCGATCGAGATCGGAACGGCTAGTTTTAGAAGCCGTAATTTTCCCCAAAGCTAATGCAACATTCTGGCGAATATAGCTATCAGAGTTATAAACCAATTCAATTAAGGGGGAAATATAGATACTTGCTCTAGTTTCTCCCCAAGCTAGTATTTTTTCGCCTAATTCCTGCGGATATTTCCTAGCAGTATCGCTAGTTTTAACAGGAGAAGCAACAACCTGTTGCTCTACCTCTACTGGCGCTGTAGAATCATACTGAATCGGTGCAGTTTGTGGCGCTGAATCTAATAAACGCTCTGCTTGTTGTAATTGGGTTTGATACTTGGCTTCCAAAGATTTGATAGTTTCCTGCATCCGCGATTCGTGAGCAGCTTCTAATTCTTTTATCTGATTTTGGTAGTCGGTTTGCCAAGATTGAATTGTTGCTTGCATCCGCGATTGATGAGCAGCTTCTAATTCTTCAGTCGTTCTTGTTAACTGAGATTGAATTGCTTCTTGCATCCGCAACTCGTGAGCGGTTTCTAATTCTTTCAACTGATTCTGATAGTCGGTTTGCCAAGATTGAATCGTTGCTTGCATCTGCGACTGATGAGCAGCTTCTAGTTGCTCTTTTGTTTTGGTTAACTGATTATCGTAATCTCTTTGCAAGGATTTAATAGTTTCTTGCATTCGCGATTCGTGGCTGCTTTCTAAATTATTTTGTAGTTGGCGACTTTGGTTTAAATATTCTTGTTTTTGCTCCTCAAGTTTTTGTTGCATTAGCCAATAGGTTAAAGCTGCTCCAGCTAAAACACCGATTATTCCCAGAATTAATGCTAAGATCATAATGATACCCAAGTCTAATTGAGTCTGGACTTAATATATACTAAGCCAACTTGGGTTCCACAGCTGCGATTGATTGACGGTTACGCAATTCCTGCTCAAAACTCCAAACAGATTTTCTGGGATGCAAACACTTTCCGCAACTTCTCCAATACCGCCTCTGACAGCGCCGATTTTACCAATCCTACCAACTGTCCCCACCCGAACAACTCAGGTATTGAGAGGGTGTAGAGAAATTGATGGGTGTAAAATTCCTGCCAAAACTGGGGCGCAAACTTACTCCTCCAACGCTTGCGCCATCTGACGAAATCTTGAGCCGTAGGGGCATTTACCGCCAAAATCGGCGGAAAATCGGCATAACTAACGAAGCAACTCACCCCTACGCCGTGAACATAGACTACATATTGCCAGCATTCTATGCGCTTAATCTGCTCTGGCGCTATCTTGAATAGTAGGGCGACTGTTTCCTCAGTTACAAATCTCGCCAGGTGGTGTACTGTTGCCGATTTATGGATGATTTTCGATTCTCCGATAACCTGCGATCGCGAACCTAGATCGCTTTGCCATCTGCGCTCTGGTGTTGATACCATATAAATGTCTCCCATATAAATGTCTCCCATTTTTTGGGGTATTTTGGCGATCGCCCTTTAGTTTTCTCGGCTTGGGAGCGATCGCTATTTTAAATCACTCTTTGATTTAATCCAAAATCTTGTAAATTGTCAATATGAGTAAAGGCTTAGTGAGGTTACGGGTACGAGAGTTTGCCGCTGAAAGAGGCTGGACTCTCAAGGAAGTTGCTCAACGCTCCGGTGTTGGCTACAGTACAATTAGCAACTACGCCCGTTCTCCTGGAATGGCAATGGTTGACTTTGCTGCCATTCATAAGCTGGCGCGGACGTTTGATGTAATGATCGAAGACTTGGTTGAAATTCTGGAAGATTAGGTGAGATTGCTCTAGGCAAACACTTTGCGATCGCAGCTGTTGTGTTGATACCATATATCTGTCTCCCATTTTTGGGGTATTTTGGCGATCGCCCTTTTGTTTGCTATACTGGGGGGCGATCGCTTTTAAAATCTGATTTATTATAGGATTCAATTGCGCCGTGAGTCAAGCATGGGTTTAGTCAGAGTGAAAGTTCGAGAACTGGCAGCAGAAAAAGGCTGGACACTCAAGGAGGTTGCTGAGCGTTCCGGGGTGATCTACAGCACAGTGAAAACCTATGCTCGCCGTTCTGAAATGTCGATGGTTGACTTTACCGCTATCTACAAGCTGGCGCGGACGTTTGATGTGATGATTGAGGACTTGGTGGAGATTGTAAAAGAGTAAGCGCTAGCGCATCTAGATCGCTTTGCGATCGCAGCTGTTGTGTTGATACCATATATCTGTCTCCCATTTTTGGGGTATTTTGGCGCTCGCCCTTTTGTTTGCTAGACTGGGGGGCGATCGCTTTTAAAGATAAATTCATTTAACGACAGCAGATTGTCATTTGTCAAGATGGGCAAGGGCTTAGTTAGGTTGCGAATTCGAGAGTTTGCTGCTGATAAAGGTTGGACGCTCAAAGAAGTTGCCGACCGTTCTGGTGTAGGCTACAGCACAATCAGAAACTATGCTCAGTGTCAGGGGATGACAACCGTTAACTTCGCTTACATCCACAGGTTGGCGCGGACGTTCGATGTCATGATTGAAGACTTGGTTGAAATTCTGGAAGAATAGGTGCGATCGCCAACCTAGATCGCTTTGCCATCTGCGATCTGGTGTTGATACCATATATCTGTCTCCCATTTTTTGGGGTATTTAAGCGATCGCCCTTTTGTTTGCGAGACTGGGGGGCGATCGCTTTTAAACTGTGATTATCTTAGGATGCAATTGCGGCGTTTGTCAAGCATGGGTTTAGTCAGACTAAAAATTCGCGAAATGGCAGCTGAGAAAGGCTGGACACTTAAGGAGGTTGCTGAGCGTTCCGGGGTAATATACAGCACAGTGAAAAGCTATGCTCGTCGTTCTGAAATGTCAATGGTTGACTTTACCGCCATCTACAAGCTAGCTCGCACGTTTGATGTGATGATTGAGGACTTGGTGGAAATTCTGGAGGAGTAAGCCATCGGGAATCTCCAACACTTTGCGCTCGCCGCTCTGGTGTTGATACCATAATAGTTACCTCTTGTAGGTATTTGCCTCTGATTTTTTGGGGCATTTTGGCGGTCCCTCTACAGTTTGCCAGACGGGAGGGCGATCGCTTTTAACACGATCGTAATTAAACGATGGTATGCCATCATTTGTCAAGCATGGGGTTAGTTAGAGTAAAAGTCAGAGAACTAGCGGCAGAGAAGGGCTGGACATTCAAGGAGGTTGCAGAACGTTCTGGAGTGATTTACAGCACCGTCAGGCACTATGCCCGTTGTTCTGGAATGTCCACGGTTGACTTTATTTCCCTAAAAAAGCTGGCTCGCACGTTTGATGTGATGATTGAGGAATTGGTAGAGATAGTGGAGGATTGACAATCTCAGGTCTAAAGACACGCTCGATTCTGCTGACAGAGTAAAACTCTCGCTACGACCGTCAAACGTCGTCTACCTAGTCACTCTAAGTCAAGCTTAGGTTCCTATCTACTTTTATTGTTTTCAATGCTTTCGGAGTCCATC